>NZ_JALAAI010000112.1:0-12440 GCF_052785085.1 Candidatus Electrothrix sp. | reverse complement strand
GCCACTCTAATGTAATTCGACTTTACAGTCAACTTTTATTTTCGAGCTTTGACAATTTTTAACTGCTGTTTCTAACTGCTCTTTGTTGCTCCGTGATGAACTCCGTCAGTCACAAGCAACGAGCCGCAAATATACTGAAAACATCACCTGCTGTCAATGGGAATTTTACCACTCTCTGCCTTTTTTTTCTGTCAGAAGAACTCTCGCAAAAAATGAACCATCTATATTTTCTCATTGCCTTGTAATCAAAGTATATCGTAACATGTACAATTGGAAGTTCTTGATTTCATCGCACCACCTTTTGCCTCTTTGTCAGAAAACTACACAGAACCCTATGCAAAAAATATTACGACTTATACCAAGCGTTGACGAATGTCTCCTCGCCGTACTGCAAGACCCAGAATTCGAAACCATTCCTGCAATGCTCCTTAAAAAAGGTATACGGGCGGTTCTGGATCAACAACGCCAAAAAGTACTGCAAGGACATGATATCACAACTGATGATTTGGAACTTTCAGTCTTACTTACCTCTATAAAAGAAACGATCAGAGCACTTCATCAGCCTGTTTTTCGCCGGGTTGTTAATGGAACTGGAGTGATCATTCATACGAATTTAGGACGCTCTGTCCTGCCAAGCGACACCCTGAACCAACTTTGCGAAACCTCAGGCAACTATTCCAACCTGGAATTTGACCTGGCAACAGGAGCAAGAGGGAGCCGCTATTCCCTTGTTGAAAAGCTCGTTTGTGAACTCACCGGTGCAGAAGCAGCCCTTGTTGTCAATAATAATGCTGCAGCTGTGCTTATCGCTCTGGAGACGCTTGCCCGGCAAAAAGAAGTAATTGTTTCACGGGGGCAATTGGTTGAAATAGGAGGCTCCTTTCGTATACCCGATGTCATGGCACGTAGCGGGGCCAAGCTGGTTGAAGTCGGAGCCACCAACAGAACCCATCTTAAAGACTACCTGAATGCAATTACCCCAGAAACCGGTCTGCTCCTCAAAGTGCATACCAGCAATTATCGGATTATTGGTTTTTCCAAAGAGGTTAATAACGAAGAACTTGTCAGCCTGGGCAAAAAACACCAACTCCCAGTGATGGAAGACCTCGGCTCCGGATGCCTTGTTGACCTAAGCCCCTACGGACTCAAAAAAGAACCCACTGTCCAGGAAGTGGTCGCTTCAGGAATGGACGTGATCACCTTTAGCGGCGATAAACTTCTTGGTGGACCACAGGCAGGTATTATTCTTGGTAGTAAAAATTTTATTGAAAAGATTAAAAGAAATCCTATGAACCGGGCCATGCGTATTGATAAATTTACCCTTTCTGTCCTTGAATCCATTCTCCGCCTTTACCGGGATCCTCAAACAGTGTTTGAACGTGTCCCAACGCTGCATATGATCTCTACCCCAATTACGCTGGTCCATAATAAAGCTGAACAGCTGGCCAAAGTCTTACACAAAAGTCTCAAGGACTGCTGTACCGTACAGGTTGCAGAAGTTATGTCCCAAGTCGGAGGCGGAGCCATGCCTGAACAAGATCTGGAAAGCAGAGCAGTTGTTCTTCAACCCCTTACCATGACGCTCAATCGTCTTGAACAAAAGCTGCGTGCGCTGGAGATACCGATTATTGGCCGGGCTGAAAACAATCGCCTCCTCTTGGACATGCGGACTATCAGATCTGATGAACTGCACCTGATTGATAAAGGCCTGCGCCAAGCTCTTGCTGCCGAACCATGAGCAATGTTCGAGCTGCCGAGCGGTGTTCCCTTCACAGTCCTCAACGACAGTAGAGTACAGCTGAATCTCTGCCCTGCAACTGCAATTCAGAGCTTCTCCATATGATTTGACCAGGAACAATATATGCTTTTTAAAGATCCCATCTGCGAACAAGGGTTTCAGGCTGATGATGGATTGATATTATCTCAACCACTGCTTCTTGAACTGGAAGAACTCCTCCCAGTCCCGGCCTCAGCAGGATTCTGGCTGCACGATTCAACCTGCCCTTCAGAGAAAATTTTTACTCCAGACCAGTTAAAAAAACTACAGGCCTGGTATAGTAAAGCAGACCAGGAAAAAGCATGTCTTCCTGCTGTCCTGAAAGATCTCCTGGTGATCCCCCTGGGTACAGCTCAGGATGAAAACATTTTTCTGGTTGTCTTTGATGTTGATCCTGCTGTTCTACGCAAAATGGCCCAGGAATGGCTTATCGAATTACAAAAAAAAATTATCCAGCGCTTCTGCAGCATTCGACAGATATACACTGATCCAGACACAGCTTTCTATAACCGTCGGGCCCTGACACTCCTCCTTGCAACAGAACCCTGCCAACGCACCCTCTTTCTGATCGCCACTGTTCCAGCCACCCGTACCCTTGCCGGGAATTCCCAAAAAACACACCAGGTAAATGCGCTTCTCCGAAGCCTGATTGAGGAACCACTCTTCTCACTGGGACACGGTTTGTTTGCTGCTGTCTGTAATATCAGTAACCGCAGCGCCTGCCTGGATTTTTCTCACCGTCTTATTGCCCGCCTCAAACGGGAAGGTCTTCGAAGAGTACATATAGGCTTTTCCTCTTTATCCAACACATATAGCCCACAGGAAACCCTTCATAGGTGCCAACTTATCCTGGCTGAAGCAGAACGGCGCGGCCCGTACAGCCTCTGCGATGAGGCCTTTTTTGTCAGAAAGGAACAACACCCCTTTGCTTTACCCAAACCTCAGCTTATCCGGGAATTACAAAAAAAATGGCGACGACTTGATCAGTTCGGACTGCTGCTGGTCTCCTTAGCTCAAGAACAGGGCACGCAAAAAAAACAAAATAAACATAAGGCCCCAACCTGTCCTGATCTCAACCCATTTCTTCCGGCTTCCAGTTCCTCTCATCAAATCAATCCTTATGAGCAACTCATTCTCCTACCTGAACGCTCTCTTGCTCACCTCAAAAAGGAGGCTCAAGAACTCCGTCAAAAAATCACAGAGCATACTGAACTCCTTCCCTCAATAGGATTCTGTCACTGGCCCACTGTTGGCACAAACAAGACAGATTGCATCAGAAGCTGCCGCAAAGCAATACTTCATGCCAGTTTTTACCCAAAAGGTGCAGTGGTTGCCTTTAATGCCCTGAGTTATAATGTAAGTGGTGATCTCTATTTTGATGAAGGCGATTATAAACAGGCCATCAGAGAGTATAAGGCAGGATTACGAATACGCCCTGGTGATGTCAACTTACTCAACAGCCTGGGAGTAGCCCTGGCTGAAATTAACCGTCATCGCGAGGCAGAAGCCTGTTTTTCTCAGGTGTTACAACAAGAGCCAAAGAATTATATGGCCCTGATTAATAAAGGGATGAGCTGCCGCCTCCTGGGACGACCTGACGAGGCGATCAGCTGTTTTGAGCAGGGAATAGACTGTGAGGAGCATGAGCACCAGGCCTCTATTGAACTCTATCTCCAGCTTGGCAAACTCTATTGCCTGATGGAAAATTTTGCAAAAGCTGTCAGCCTGTTACAAGAGTGGAAGGAACGCAATGGGGAACCCAGCGAGTTCATCTTTTTTCGCTTATCAGGTGAAGCTTTTATGGGAGCTGGAAAACATCACGAAGCCATCAAGGCCTTACAACGCTCATTACAGATATATCCCCAAAATGCAGACAGTCAAAGCATGCTGGGACTTCTCTATGTTCTGGAGGATCAGGGGGTGGAGGTCGGACTGAGTCTTTGTGACAGAGCCATCACCGCAGATAGCGGAGATGCACTTCATCTGTACAGACGCGCACAGGCTCTGCACCATCTTGGACGCCATACCGAAGCCCTGGAAAACGTCAAAGCCTCCTTAAAACTGCAAAAAAATAATGAACAAACACTCCTTCTCCGTGCTATACTATATGAAGAACTTGGTTCTCTGCGCCGGGCACAGCAGGGTTTCCAACGAATAGTCAGCCTGAAAAAAAGTACTGAGATCCCAAAAAAGGAGGCTCTGGCAGGTTTAGCCAGAATCGCGGCCCGGATGCGTATCTCGTCCCAGTCTTAGGAGGAAAGAGTATGCCTGCAAGATTTTTACAACAACAGTTCAAAAGGAACAATCAATACTTCCTGAACAACATTGATAATGATGATACCTGGCGAATGTTCAGGATCCTTGCCGAATTTGTCGAAGGTTTTGACACCCTGTCCTCTATAGGGTGCCCGGCAGTGAGCATCTTTGGGTCCGCCAGGACACCGGAAGAACATGAGAATTACAAAATCACCCGAGCCATAGCTGCCCGATTATCTGAAAATGGTTATGGCATCATCACTGGCGGTGGTCCGGGCATCATGGAAGCAGCCAACCGGGGCGCATCTGATGTACAGGGTATTTCCATTGGTCTGAATATTGACCTGCCCTTTGAGCAGCATTCAAATCCGTATGTAAACCTGCCTATGGACTTCCGGTATTTCTTTGTCCGTAAGGTTATGTTTATTAAATATTCTATGGCCTTTATCTGCATACCAGGCGGTTTTGGCACCTTAGATGAACTTTTTGAGTCATTGACCCTGATCCAGACGCATAAAATTAAGCCCTTTCCCATCATTCTTGTTGGCTCCTCTTTTTGGACGGGGCTGGTGGACTGGATTAAAGAACAGCTGGTCAATACCGGCACAATTGACAAGGCAGATCTCCTGCTCTTTGAAATACTGGATGATGTGGATGACATTGTCGCCTTTATTCGTCGAACCGTGATCTTATAACTTACATCCCGTCCCTCCAGGGCGGGACAACAAAACATGAAAATTACACACCCATCACATTGTCAAAAAGGAGGGAGAATGAAAATCATCTTTTTCTTATTGTTTTCATACTTTTTTCTGTGGATCATCTCGCCCGTCTTGGCCCAACAGATGGAGCAACCGACAGGAAAACAACCCATCACCTCTACCATTTCCGTAGAACCCGCTTCAATAAAAACAACAGGCGAGACAGCCCCTGCCCCGGTTCCGAGTACTTGCTTTGTCTACGGTGTTATTTTCTTCGGTATGCTAAGTTCTATCGTGTCTATGCTTCTTATACGATCTGCGCTCGTCAATGCTCAATGGTCTCTTGCCGATGCCCTGTCCGAAAAAGTTGAGGTCACCGAACGAGAAAAAGACGGAACACCTTTATTGGATGAAAACAATCAACCTGTTCTTATAAAAAAAATGCAAGCCAGCAGCAGCCGAATGGTTGCTCTCATGGGAACCATAGCTATTCTGTTTCTCTTTCTTTCCTTTGGTGCCGTTGCCCTGTTCCATTTTGCCAAAACAGGAAAGATGCCGGACGGGATAGATAAGGTCGTTACGTTTTTGACAGCCGGACTCACACTCTTTGCGCCCTATGTTGTCAATAAATTTTCAAAGTCGTTTGAAATGCTTTCACCCAAGCGATAAGCGGTAATAAGTAACCCGGTAATAATCTGCCCCGCCCTTTGAGGCGAGGTATCGACCTCAACTATTTTAAATATTTTTTTTAATACACTGCAAGCTACAGGAATCAAACCCGAGGCTTTGCTAAAGGAGGAAGGAGAATGGCACAGATTGATGCTTTTTTTAAACTGATGAACGATCAGGGGGCCTCTGACTTGCATTTGGTTGCTGGTCAGCAGCCCATCCTGCGCATTCGTGGCGATATGGAGCGGGTCAAGTATAAGACAATGGATGATGATGACCTCAAGGCCATGCTCTATGAGATCTGCCCGGAGCCCAAGATCAAACTCTTTGAGGAAACCGGAGATATTGACTTTGGTTATCATATTCCCGGACTCGCCCGCTATCGAGCCAACTTTTTTCAGCAGAAATACGGCATTGCAGCGGTCTTTCGCGAAATTCCCAGTGAGATTCTCTCCTGTGAACAGCTGGGACTGCCCAAGGTCATCACCAAGCTGGCCACCCTGCCCAAGGGCTTGGTCCTGGTTACCGGCCCTACTGGCTCGGGTAAATCAACCACTTTGGCAGCCATTATTGATGAGATCAACAACACCCGCAGCGATCATATCCTGACCGTTGAAGATCCTATAGAGTTTGTTCATAAAAGTAAAAAATGTCTGATCAACCATCGTGAGGTGGGCACCCATACAAAAAGCTTTACCGCAGCCCTGCGTGGTGCCCTGCGTGAAGACCCGGATGTCATCCTGGTTGGTGAGATGCGTGATCTGGAAACCATTGCCCTGGCTATGGAGGCAGCCATGACCGGCCATGTGGTCTTTGGCACCCTCCATACCATGAATGCCATGAAGACTGTTGACCGTATTATTGAAATTTTTCCGGCAGATCAACAGGGGCAGGTTCGTTCAACACTGGCAGATGCGCTCAAAGCGGTTATTTCCCAAAACCTCTTTAAACGGATTGATAAAAAAGGTCGGGTTGCGGCCCAGGAAATCCTGATCGCCACCCCAGCAGTCCGTAACCTGATCCGTGAAGCCAAGACCTATCAAATCCCCTCAGCCATGCAGACCGGAAAGAAATACGGCATGGCTACTTTAGATGATACCATTGAGGAACTCCTGAAAAAGAGAATCATCAGCGCAGACGATGCCTATGTAAACTGCATTGAAAAGAAACGCTTTGTCAAATTCCTGAAAAAGCCACCTTCCGATTTCACGGATGCATAGCCGGTTTTTCTGGTCAGCCGGAAGATACTCTGTTCCGGCTGAGCAATCCACCAAGATACACATCAAAGCGAACTGTTTTGCCTGATAAAGAATAGGACGGTGAACGCTCTGTGAGAAATGACGCTTTTACGGGCCGCTTCACCACCACCCGTTGTTCTGCCACCAGGAGGGCAGCAGTCAGTAACTGTTCAGGGGACTGCTCAATCTCTGCCAACAACTGAAGCAGCTGCAACTCTTTTTTTACCAAGGCTGACTTGCGCCGCTCTGGAAACATAGGATCCAGGTACACCACATCAACACTCTCCTTGCCTCCTTCACCCTCACCTGCTCTGATTTCCTGCATAGCTTTCAGGGCCGGAACAGCATCCCCCATAGTCAGCAGGATCTGCTGGCAGATTGCTGCTGTCTCAGGATGCTCCGCCGCCCGCTCCAGTCCATCGGCAAGTAAGGCCGCAATAACCGGTTGTCGTTCAAAAATACGAACCTGATGCCCAGCTGCCGCAAGCAAAAAACTGTCTCTGCCCAGCCCTCCAGTGGCATCAATGATTTTAAGCTGTGTCTTCCCTTTCCCTTCTACTGCCCGCACCAGTAATTCTTTTTTTTGCTGCTTCCTGCGAAAGGCAGTGCGACCTGTGGTAAAATCCACCCGCACTGCACCACTCAGCTTAGGATCATCTGCTTTGATCAACTCCAGGCCGTTACTGCTCACCCTCAGCACCAACAAATCCTGTTCTGTTGCTTCAGACATGCAAGCCGAAGAGCATGGAGCAGGCTCCCATGACAAGCCAAGCCGGGCTGCTATTTCCTGAGCCTGCTCAATCGCATCGTCACCAGAGGCTTTTACAACAATGCGTTCTTTAAAACTCTGTTTTTTACCCTTCATGGGCTACCCAAGCAGGGACATTTTTTTCGCAACAAACGTAATACTTTCAATCTGCGGCGAGAACATAGGTTCCCCTCACCTGACTACCTCATCCAAGTAACCCAACAAGCCAACGTACAAGCCCCACAATCAGGTTCACCACAAAGACTATAATCCCCACAGCCTTTGCCCATAAGCCTTTTTTTTGCTCTTCAACAGTAATCGTCTTGCCTTCGAGCTGCCCTTGCAAACGCTCCGCCCGTTTACCTGGTGCAGGATGGCTGGACAAAAAGGAATGATTATTTCCCAAGGTGGCAAGTTTTTTCAGAGCAGAAACTGCTGCCTGGGGCGCATATCCCTCTTCTTTCATAAAGGCAAGGCCGTAATCATCAGCCTCTTTTTCTTCCAGCTGGGAAAACTGGGCACCCATAAGTTTCCGGACAAAGTCACCCAACTGAGAACGGGCAATTTCTCCTGCCGTGCTGTCGGTGGCAGCAACAGCCTTGCGCACCGCACTGGAAGCATAGGCCAACCTCAGTTTTTTATGAATATGCTTCAGAGCCACATGCCCAATTTCATGACCAATAACAAAACGCAACTCATTATCGGTAAACATCTCCATTAATCCACTGTAGAGCCGGATTGTCCCGTCTGCCATAGCAAAGGCATTGACTTCCTGGGCCAAATAGACCTTATAATTAAAGGTCAATTCGCCTTCCTGATAATGATCCCCCACCAACCGTTTAAGACGCCGGGCATATGTACTGGTGGGAGGTGCAACTCGTTTTTTACTATCAGCATAGGCTGACGATTTCATAGCCATCCGCTGAACCGCCTTATCTGTCAAGGCAACGGCCTTAACCGCATCAATACCTGCATCTGTGGCAAGCATCATATCGGTATTTTCACAGCCAGCTGTCCCCAAGGTCAACAAACAGAGAAGAACAAGAGTGATTATACGCATGAGAGATAGAGGAAGAGTAAGAAATAATAGGAAATCGACAAAATACATTACAATGAAGCAACGGCAGGTTACCGTATAGATGCTACCCGCTACTTCCTTCAGGTAAAACGCATCACTTTTTCCACCCCTCCAGACGAAGAAGCTCCTCTTTTATCGCAAGCCCGAAGGCAAATCCGGTCAACGCTCCGTTACTGCCGATGATACGATGGCAGGGAATGAACAGGGGTAAGGGATTACGACCAACTGCCGCGCCAACAGCCCGGGCCGCCCGGGGACGACCTATTGCCTTTGCTATATCCTGATAACTTCGCTGTTCACCAAAGGGGATTTTTATCAGCTCTGCCCACACCTGTTTTTGAAATTCCGTGCCCTCAATATGGAGAGGTACAATAAAAGTCGCAGGAGACCCGGAAAAGTACATCTGAAGCTGGTTTATTGCCTCCTGAAAGACTGGATAGCTGGCATCCTCTTCCCAGGCCGGATCAAGAGAAAATGTTCTTTTCCCCTGGCCTGTCTCAAGATGGAGATATATAATTTTCTTCTGCTCCGCAACAAGAATGATATCGCAATACGCAGAGTGCCATCGTGTATATTTCCTGTTCAGAGTTGTCGAACCTGCCAAATATGCATTATCATTTTTTTTGGGTAGAGGGTCGTATATTTTATACCCTTTTCCATGTATCTTTTATTTCGTCGCATGCCGCTTTAATATCAAGCATTATTTTCTTGCACGACGCAGGGGCCGTGTCTATAACCCCCCCAAATATATCTATAATATAACAATCAGTATTTTTAATATGAACTCCATATAATAATTTCATGTATTGCAGTAAAAGGGTAGAGAGATAGTCACGTTCTAATTTTTCTTTTGGTTTATTATCAAAGATTAATTTTACAGCTCCATTTGTCTTCCCGTTATTATCGCAAAGCAAAACTTCTGGATTTACCTCTAGTTTTAACCTGTGAAGCATGGCTTTTTGCTGCTTCTTTTTACCTGTCTTTTTTTTGTATTTATCAAACTGCACATCATAGATTATTTTTTCAAACTCTTCTAAGTAAAAGATACACATACTTTGATTTACTTCTGAGAGATCCGTGTATATCCTTTTATTATTTATCCTGTGACACTCTTCCCAATATCCCTCTTCATTTATTTCTTCAGAGATAAATTTTGAAATAACAATACTTGCTTCGTTGTAATATTCAACAAACAAAGATTTCTTTCTTTTTTGATTCTTAACAATCATCTGCCGCCTTGCTGGTGTTGATATCATATATTCAGTTAATCTGATTATATTGAAATGTGGCCTACTATATTTCGTTTCTATATTACCTTTAAAATTATATAATTCGTTAAGAAGAAGGCCCGCTATCCCATTTACCAGTTTTTCAGCTTTTACTGTGCTGATCCCTGCTTCTGTTGCTGTTTTTTTTATTATATCTTTCCTTTTCATCGTACTCAACTCTCATGAGAAACCTTGCTACCTATAGTTTTAATCGTCGAACAAGAAAGAAGCTTAAGGCTACGCAAGCAAGTTCGATTTAACGATAAAATGACACCGAATTGAGCCACTTTGCTTACAAAATTGTTAACTAAATGCATTTAAAAAAACATGTTGGATGTAAAAAGTCAATAAAAAGTGTCATGGCCGCAGCACTGGCCAAACACTGAGCATGCATCCGGTAAAACAAGGAAGAGAAGAGAAACATACCATCAATTATACAAATTTACTTTTACTTTATGTGGAGTTGGATTAAATAATTGCAAACCAAGGTACATCACTATATCCTTCTGGATGATTCACTGTATTATAAATCTTACCTCCTTTTATTTCATAATGGGGTAATCCTGAATAACCATTGGGATGGTCAGCTGTAGAATAGATTTCATCATTGTGTATTTCATACCATGGAACAGAGGAATACCCTGCCGGGTGACTGACCGTGGGATAAACCTTTGATCCTCTTATTTCAAACCAGGGTAAATCAGTATGTCCATCAGGATTATTTACAGTTGTTTTAATTAAATTCATCAGTTCCACCTCGTTTTTTAGTTGCGATACCCAAATATTCTTAACCCAATTATCTTTCTGCTACACTCCGCCATCGTGTTATATCTCTATACTTTTTTCGGTATAACATTTTTGTTTTCTACTTGCTACTTCATAGTTGTTTTAACGTCAAAAAAACTCTTGTTGATGCTGATTGCCAGAATACAGCTCACCACTGATGGTATCAAATATTAAAACAAAAACAGATAGCATGAATCAGGGTGCGATCTGCTCAGAGTGACCGGGTGGCTTCATCTTGCCCAGTCGTTTTCTATGGTTCTCGTTAATCCATCTTGCGCCCCGCCGTTCAGTCCGCTATGATACCCCATTTCATACAGGCCGTACAATACAACACCTCTTGCCCGTTCACCGCACTATGTCATTCAACAGAATCCTTGAAAAATACCGCAGTATTTCCTTTTCTGAACGCGACAAAGGCGAGCGTTTTGAACGCCTTATGCAGGCGTATCTTTTGACTGACCCAAAATATGCGGACAACCTTGAAAAGGTCTGGCTGTGGAACGAGTTTCCTGGAAGAGAAGACTTAGGGGGCAGTGATACCGGCATTGATCTTGTTGCCCTGACCGGCAGCGATGAATATTGGGCCGTGCAATGTAAATGCTTTCAGGAAAGCGCACGGATCGACAAGCCCGCTGTGGATTCCTTTCTTGCCACGTCGGGCCGGACATTCAGTAATGAAGAAGGGCAAACCGTCTCTTTTTCCCAACGCCTTTGGATTTCCACCACCAATAAATGGGGCGCAAAGGCAACCCAAGCCATTACCAACCAGCAACCCCAGGTAACTCGAATCAATTTACATGACCTTGTTGAGGCCCCGGTGGATTGGGAACAGCTGGACAAGGGCATTAGTGGTGAACAGGCCCGGCTCTGTCAGCGCGACCTTATGCACCATCAGCGGGAAGCCCTGGAAGCTGCTGAAGCCTATTTCAAAAGCAACAGCCGGGGCAGGCTGATTATGGCCTGCGGTACCGGAAAAACCTTTACCTCCTTGCGTATTGCGGAAAACGAAACCAACGGCAAGGGGCCGGTGCTCTTCCTTGTCCCTTCCATCGCCCTGTTGGGCCAGACTCTGCGGGAATGGACAGCCTATGCAAGCGTTCCTCTGCATCCAATCTGTATCTGTTCCGATCCGGAAGTTTCCCGCAAAAAGAAAAAGAACGAGGATCAGAACCGGTTCAGTGTGGTGGATCTGGCTCTGCCCGCATCCACCAACGTGAAAAACATCCTCCGCCAGTTTCAAAGCATCCGGGAGCAGAACAGGCCCGGCATGACGGTTGTTTTTTCCACCTATCAATCCATTGAAGTGATTGCCCAGGCCCAGCAGGAACTGATCAAGGCCGGTGATACATTCGGCAGGTTCGGCCTGATCATCTGTGATGAAGCCCACCGGACAACCGGGGTTGCCATTGCCGGGGAGGATGAATCCGCCTTTATCCGGGTGCATGATAATGATTTTTTGCAGGCTGATAAACGGCTCTATATGACCGCCACGCCCCGGCTGTACACCGATGATGCAAAGAGCAGGGCAGCCAGGGAAAACGCGGTGCTCTGCTCTATGGATGACCCGGAACTGTACGGAGAGGAAATTTATCGAATCGGTTTCGGGGCGGCTGTTGAACAGGGTCTGCTGACCGATTACAAGGTGCTGATTCTGACCCTGAACGAGGGAGATATTACCCCGGCAATACAGAAGATGATTGCCGATGAAGACAGCGAAATCAACACGGATGATGCGTCAAAGCTTATCGGCTGTATCAATGCCCTGTCCAAGCAGATTTTAGGGGATGAAGGGTAATGGCACGACCTTAAGTGGTTGACCACAGGATTACGCCGTTTGTCTTCTTGGTACTGTCAAACGAGGGTAGGCCTTTGGACGACGCTTCACAGCCCGCGGTTCACTGCGACCTGGTCTATTTCCT
>NZ_JALAAI010000111.1:0-12889 GCF_052785085.1 Candidatus Electrothrix sp. | reverse complement strand
TGAAGAGAAAGTTAGCTGGACGGCCAGGAAAATAGTCACATTGCTATAGGGAAGAACGCCTGAGTCTCTCCAGAGAGAGCAAAAATGCTCAACAGGCGTATATCGTTGTCGTGTCCGGGAATTGCTGATCCGCAATCGAAATAATATGAATCCATATTTAAAAAAACGTATTGAAAGGGATGCCCGGTATGTATGACAAAGAACTTATCCTGGACATCCTGCATTAAATAAGGGACAGACCACGTTTAAGGGAAGTTATTGAAAAAACCGAAAGGGTATGGCATTCGGGAACGATCAATTTCGGGTAAAAGGGGACGGATTTATTTTTCTTCTGTTGCGATGTATCACGGTGGCTACTTCAAAGATAGCAGAAAAGCGGTACGCACCCTACCCTGATCGGCTATTTTTTGTACACATCACCACGAAATCCGATCACCTCAATAGAGACTATTCTGACAGCAGCATCAACGGAATAGATGACTCGGATGTTACCGATCCGCATACGATAACTGCCTTGAAGATGCCCGCTGAGCGGCTTGATACTGTAATGCCGCAAGGGATCTTCAGCCAGTCGATCAAAGGCGGCGTTCAAACGACGAGCCGTTGCAGTATCCGCCTTGCGATAGAACTTGGCAGCCTTTTTGGAAAGCTCTATTTCATACATCACGGCGAATCGATTTCAAACTCACAGTGTTGCCGGTGCGAATATCTTCTTTCGCCTCCTGGTAATCTCTTACGAAACCGGGATCACTCATCAGCATGGCGGTTTCGTCTTCACTGCTCCTCTGTAAATCCTCCAGAAAAGCAAGCACTGCGTCAAGTTTCTCCAACGGCATTGCATTAATGGTGTTCAGAATTCTGTTCTTTGTATTTACCGTCCCCATAATATTTTCTCCTTCTCCTTAAAAATTAACAAGGTCGGACGTGCTCATTTATCCTCAGTATATTCAATTTTTTCTGGAAGCTCAAGAGCTGCGATAGAACAGGCTTTATATCGGTAACCAAGGGGGGGGGAAATCGACATAAAGCCGCTTTTCTCTCTCCAACCTTTTTTACGCCAAGACACCTCCCCTCTTGCCAAGAGTAATCCATTGGATTACAATATCCCTATGAACACAGTAGTCGAACTCCCGGAATTCATCCGTCGTGCGGAAAAATTGCTGTGTGATGCTGAGCAGAAAGACCTGATTCAATATCTTGCGACCAATCCGAAAGCGGGTGTACTTGTGCAGGGCACAGGCGGCATCCGAAAACTACGCTGGAAACGTGAAGGCTCTGGGAAAAGCGGCGGTGTCCGAGTCATCTACTATTTTCACAGTGAGCAATACCCGCTGTTTCTGCTGACCTTATTCGGAAAATCGGAAAAGACCAACATCAGTAAAGCGGAGCGGAACATGCTGGCCAAATTAACCGAAGAACTGCTGGCTACATATGGAAACCGTAAAGAAAGAGGGGGCGTAAAATGAGCAGCGCATTTGAAAGTATTCAGCAGGGACTGCGTGAATCTATTGATTTCGCAAAAGGAAAACCGATAAAGGCTGTTGTGCATGAGGTTGCACCGCCGGATGTGAAGGCGGTTCGTCAACATATAGGAATGACCCAGACGGAATTCGCTTCTGCATTTGGTATCAGTCTTGGGACGCTCCGTCATTGGGAACGGGGCGACCGTACCCCGCAAGGCCCGGCCCGTGTACTGCTGAATGTTGTGGCAAAGGAACCGAAAGCTGTGTTGCGGGCGTTGTCAGGAGGAAGGAAAACAGCTGGGATTTAATTCCCTGCCTCCGATACAGCGGGTAAAACGGAGGCGATAACAAAAGGGGTCAGACCATAGTAGCTATTTTCTGATGTCGATACAGGAAGAAGAAAAAGCTTGTCCGGTTGTAGTTTTTAAACTACCATATAGTATATGGATATGTCAAAAGTCTAACTACTTGGGTATGTTAGCGATGACGGAAAAAATATTTTTCGAATCTGTCGGGCAGGGTGTCAGCGAACTGAGGATTGATTACGGCCCCGGTTACCGGATGTACTTCGGAAAAAGCGGTGCGGTCGTGGTACTTCTTCTCTGCGGCGGGACAAAACAAAGTCAGGCAAAGGATATCAGGAAAGCTCATAAATACTGGGTCGAATATCAGCGGAGGACAACATGAAAAAAAATACTGCATCATACAAACAAGGGCTGCATGAAGATCTTGCTGACCCTGTTGAAGCTGCGGAATATCTTAATGCTGCTCTTGAAGATGGCTCACAGGAAATGTTCCTCATGGCCCTGAAAGATATTGCGGACGCAAAGGGTATTTCCGAAATTGCCCGCAGTGCGAATCTCAACCGGGAGAACCTGTACAAAAATTTTTCAACCAAAGGGAACCCGAACCTCAAGAGTCTTACATCCATTCTGCACAGTATAGGGCTGAGACTTACAGTTGATGTTGAATCTGCGGTAAAATGCTGAAAAACTCGTGTCCGGACGAACACCAATAAAAATTCATGCTGTTGCAGTAAAGCACTGACAGCATAAAAACAGGCATAATACAGCCTTGTTGGCGCAGGTGTTCCAGTGCTTCTCACGCTGCATCAACAGAGCTTCCTGATAGGTTTCTTCAGCGCGTTCAAGCCGGTAGCGAACTATATCTTCCTTGTAGTTCACAGCTCTATCCCCTCTTTCTCCACTGCTTTTTTAAAGGGTAACGCATCGTATTCAGGCGAAGACCACTCCTGACGGCTCCGTATAATGCTACTCACCACCTCATCATTTTCCAATTCAACATCATACAGACTGTCCTTCAGCTTTGCTATCATCTCTTTTTCCAACGGATGATCAGCGATAATCAAAAAATCCCAGTCAGAGTCATGGCGGGCTTCATTGCGAACACGAGAACCGTGTAGAATGACTTTCGCATCAGGAAGTAAACGACGAACCTCTTTCCTCACCTGATGCAAAAAGTGATGGGCATACGGTGAGTTGTTTCCCCATTGCTGAACCGGCTTCATGCTTTTTCCTCCCAAGCAACATTACAAGGCTTCCGTATTGTGCCCGCAAACCGTCCTGGCCTGCCGATTCCAAGCTGTTCCGCAAGCAGCTGTACAGATTGCTGAATTGTCCGGGCAACCTTTTGCGCTGCTCCGGGATTGTCTGCGGCAATGAACTCCACAGCGGCATCCAGATTATCAAGTGCCTTGTTTGTCCATCTTATCCGCATCCGCACCCCACCGGGCAAAGCGTTCCGCCAGCGATTCCCGGTTTGAATGAACTTAACAAGCTGAAATAATGAAAACAAGACTGGAAAAAGTTTACGAAAGACATTTCTGTCATACTGATTTTAAGAAATTAGCCGTTTTCGATCTTTTCTTACGAGATCAGTATTTTGCAAAAAGCTTTCGCAATCTATTTTTTACCTTTTTTAACCATTACAAGATGTTAAGGTGTTTTGGGTCGGGAATAGCTGGCGTTCCGCCACCTCTTTGTCTGATGCGAGGTCGCCGTTTTCAGCTTCCCGGATTCCAGATTTCACTTCATGAATAAACCATTCCTCATAACCGAGAAAACGCTGAACAGCCTGATTGACAACCCAGGTGCGTGACCTGTTTAGAGCTTTTGCCAGAGAATCCACACGCTCCAGAACAGCATCTTCCATACGAATTGTTGTTGCCTTCATGGTATACCTCTCAGGTATGTATTCAAATGTATTCATCCTGCATCATGGGTTCTTTATATCATCATACACCCTGAAGGCAAAATAAAAAAAGCGATCTATAGGGACGCACCCCATCAAAAATAGCAAAAATAGGGACCAGCCCACCTTTGGCAGAAATACCCTACCCTTGCATTCAATGCATGCTTGTGTATGAAGTCAATCACCAGCCTGGTGTTCCCTTGGATGATGTGCATTTACAACAGCCCAAAAGAGCCCAGCTACCAGAAAAAAAACACGCATGCCAATTCACCTTGCGTTGCCCGGATAAATTCCGTAAGATGTACCAGAGGATGAGTAGTTACGTCTCCATTACTCATTTGCCTTACTTGACAACAGCGTATATTTCCGTGACAACTTTTCACCCTGCTCAACAACAGGGTAAAGATGAGGTTTATAGTAACGATGCCCCTTAACGAAACACAATCTTCCAATACTGATAAAAACGCCCCGAGCCCGCAACCCATTAACCAGGAAAAAAATATAAGTAGAAGAACCGTCCTCCGAAAACTTGCTGTTGGTAGTGCTGCATTAGCTGGCTGTAGTGTCCTCCCCAACAAATGGACAACACCAATTATAGAGTTCGGCTCTCTCCCCGCCCATGCAACCACATCAGGAGAGCTTAAAGAAGTTCTGGAGTCAGTTATTGCAGACAACACATCCGAGGCTACGCCTCAACAAGCTGAGGGTAAAAAAGTTGTTGCAGCCACAGCTGAGGCAGCACCTCAAGCCACCAGTGCTGCGGGTACAGGTACATTCAGCCTGGTTTTTCAGCAGACCGTCATGCCCTGCGCCAGCTGCGGTATATGGTTTAACTCAGCACGACTTGTGGTCAAACACAGCAGCGGCACCTTTACCAGTTCGCAATCTGGTTCTCTGCTGATCAAAAAAACAAGGGGATCGGGATCATTTTATGCAGATATGAGTTCTATTCCCGCATCTGCGACAATCCATAAGGCAACCCTGATTATGTCGTTGAATACCCATGAAGGAATCGCCAATTCTGATAATCAAAGCGTTATAAAAGTATATGATAAGCCCAGCGGCAACTACGTACGAACAATAACCGCAGCTCATGATATTAAAGGGAGGGGTTATAGCAAGTCAAACCCCAATGTCCCCATTGATTTTACCAACTACGCCAAACAAATGCATGGCAAGTAATTGATTCAAAAATAAATACTTTGCCCTTATTGCGAGTAATGCAGGGGCGAACCTGTGTGTTCGCCCTGTTTGTCCTATCCGCCCTGTTCTCTCTACTGACCAGCAACCCCAAAATTCCGTAAAGCTGTACGAAAGGCATTGGCCGGGCTGAACAGGGCATCGCCAATAACAATGGCATAACCAAACCAATGAAAAAAGGTCAGAGGCTCATTCAGGGCGAAAACCATATAGGTGAGCAGTGCTGTTGAGGCAATCACGGCAAGAACCGAAAAGGTGGTATCAAGCAGAAAGGACACCACTCCGATATCCCCTGATTTGATAAACTCGACAAACAGCACTGCCACAGCCACTCCAATAAAGGTGTAGCCGGATGGACCTTCCACGGAAATATTCAGCTCATGGATCGCCACCAGATAAATGATGGGGACAAAAATCCAGGGGATCCTTCCCAAGGTCTTGAACATAAAATTCTCCCTTTATTCGTTAAATGATGGACAGACGCAACAGTAAGGTGCAACAGATACAACTTTCCTTATAATGCATCTCCTATAGGGTGTAAACAGCTTTGCTCGTCATCACCTTCTTTAAGTTTTTTAGAAGGATGATAATGCACATAGACTTTACGGAGCATTTCAATCCCGGTAAGCAGCTTGCTTTCAACCCTGTCAGCAATCTCATTTCCTTTCCAGACCGTTAAGTCACCGTCAAGACAGATGACCAGGTTCACAACAAGATAAGGACCAAAACGATGGGCATGAATATCTTCAATCGCCTCTACCTCAGTCACATCCTCAAGCAATCCATAGATTTCACGGGCTAGTTCCTCACTGGGTACATTATCCATCAAATCAGATGATGCCTCACGAAGGATGTCAAAGCCTGTTTTTGCCATAATGACCGCCACAACAGCCCCTGCAACAGGGTCCACCCAGGAAGCACCTAATTGACTCAACTGAATCCCAAGAGCAGCTGCGGCTGAGGCAAAAATATCATTCAAATGATCCCGTGCCAGAGCCTTAATAGCCAAGTTTCCTGTCTCTCGCCCAACCCTGCTTGCCTGTACCATGAGCAGTATCTTGACGAAGATGGTTGCCAGTGCCACATACAGGGCAAACTGCCCTATGGGGTAGGAAGGCTCTTTGCCAGTAAACAGCTTAAAGGCAGAATCAATGGAATCCCAAAAGATGGCTGTACCTGTAGTGATGACAAAGGCACCGATAACCAGGGCTGCAATGCTCTCCAGCTGATGATGGCCATAGGGATGGTTTGAGTCGGCGGGTTTTCCTGAAAGCCGGACAAAGATCTTGACCGCGATAAAATAGATCACGTCAGAGATTGAATTAATCCCGTCAGCCAGCAGGGCCTGACTATGCCAGACAATCCCGGCAATGACCTTGACCAGGGCAAGAATGGTGTTGGCAAACAGGCCAACATTGACAACGGTTTCCGCTTTTTTGCGGCGTTTTTCCGTATTACTGCATCGCAGTGGACTGAGAAGTTCTGTCATGAGTCTGTCTGTTCAGTAAGATAAAGAAACCGGGAGCATCTCTCCGGAGAAACCGTTGCACCGTCTTCAGGGGCGCAAGAACATAGGTATACAGCCAACGCAGGAGAACATAAGTATATCTTGACAGGATGATATACGCAATAGATGTTTGCCGTACGGTCCCGGAGAGCAGGGAGCAGGACAGTCCCCGCTGCGAACCGGACTTCCCGCTTTTATTCCGGTCAACAGCATGGTCATCGTTTGATTCTGACTGGTGTCAGCATTTGATCCTGACGAGTGTCAGCGTTTGATTAAATGCAGGCATTCGGTCCAATCAAATGCATGCATTCGTGCCGACCAAATGCGTGCATTCGATCCGACCAACAGCATGCTCGGATATGTGATGAACGGCGTGCTTCCGTAGGGGCGACCGGCCGGTCGCCCCTACTGCCAACGCTCAAACATCTCAGCACGGGCAAGGCCGGAGCGATGCAGCACCCCGATCTTACTATCAACATAATCTATAACCAGGGCCTTCTTGCCCTCTGCTGGCCGCATAATCCTCCCAACCACCTGGAGAAGGCGCCCTTCAAAACGGATTGGGGTTGCCAACACCAAAGTGGACAGACCAGGACAATCAAAGCCTTCGCTGATCAGCTGTAAGGTGGACAGCAACACCTGAACCTCTCCCTTTTGCACCTGCTGGACAATTGCTGAACGAGCAGCCAACGAAATACTACCAGTAAGCATTTCAGCAACAATCCCATACTGTTGGAGACCGGTCATCAGCTCCTGACAATGGGCCACCCGGTCCGAGACCAAGAGCACCATGCTTCCCTTATCTTGCTGAACTCTCTCCTTCACATCATAAATAATCAATCTGTTCCGTTCCTGGTCCAGGGTCAGGGCCTTGATCAGCTTGGAATATTCCCCGGTATAAGGGGCAAAAAAAGCAGTCTCCTGCTGAATAAGATCTGGCCGGACCACAGCGCCTGTTTCTGTCAGCACTTCAGGGTCCACTGCATGGATCCGATCCCCCATATAGCTGTAGATCAACCGGGTCATCCCCACTTCACGCCGAAAGGCAGTGGCAGAAAGCCCCAGCATATAGAAAGTATCAAAGCCGCTCACCACCTCGGTGAACATGGTGGATGGAACCCGATGACATTCATCAACAATGAGATGACCAAAACGGGGCATCAGGTCATCCAGGCGATTACGTGCTGTATTGACAATGGCCACAGTCACAGGCCGGGGATCATAGCGCCCACCTCCTGCCTGCCCGGCCCGCATGTTCAGAAAGGTTGCGATCCTATCTATCCATTGTTCTAAAAGCTCCCGTGAATGTACCAAAATAATGGTGGGTTGCCTGCGCTCCGCAATTACCTTTAAGGCCATCACTGTCTTGCCGGAACCAGTGCCAGCCTCCAGCACCCCAAAGGAGTGCTTGCATAAGGCCTGAACAGCCTCCTGCTGGTAAGGACGTAGCTCCCCGGTAAAATCGTACTGAACAGGGGCTACCTTTCTTCGCTGATCAATAAGCACCGGATCAACACCGAGCAAACGACGACAGAGCAATACGGCACGATTGCCGAACCCCCGGGGAAAGATAAGCGTCTCCCCTTTTTCGCGATAAAAATAGAGTTTCGGTTTGATCTGGGTGCCCACCCAACGGGAGTAACGCTGTGCTGCCTGATACTTTGGATTATCCACAGTAAGCTGACCTCGAATAGCGGCCCGAAGCTCTTCCGGTGCCCCGCTGAGAAAACACTCGGACTTCACGGTGAGTTTCACATCTACCTGTGCTGCTGCCATGCCACCTCCTTTATTACAGATGTTCAGCTACCCGTTGACAATAGCATTATTTTCCTGCAAGGTCAATTTTTGCCAACAGCACCTTTCTTGTCAACGCAAATTGGTTGGTTGCACTCTGGGAAAAACGTAGTAGGATAAGCAAAACACAAACCTTGATCAGGAACCTCTCAGGAGGGACCAGTATCTCTGGATAAAACATTTTTTTGGGTTGAACACATGCTTAACGCTCACCTTTGTCGATACATCACCCTGCTGACTCTTTGCCTATGCACCCTCATCATAGGGATAACAGGAGCTATCCGCCCCAGTTATGCGGAAAAAACACCACCGCTTTCTCTGACCGTGCCCATAGCAACCCTGCACCAGAACCTGAATAAACTCCTGCCACTCCCTATTGAGCCACAGAAAAAGAATCACAACTTTCAGGGTCAATTTGTCGTGGATTCTATCAGTCAACTTCGCTTAAAAAAGAATGTCATTGCGGTACAGGGCCAACTCAGCGGCAAGAATATGACGGTCAATGCCGATGTTGGCGGCCAAACCATTCAAATCCAACTGGGTGAAATGGTTCTGCCGGTCAGCTGCGATATTGCCCTCCGTTATGACAAACAACGCAAGACCCTTTTTCTCAAGCCGACATTTTATAAACAAGCCCGAAATCACGATCCTGCAGCAGCCTCACTGGGTCCCCTGCTGGATAACCTGAGTAAGGAATATGCCCTGCCTCTGGATACATGGGCTCCGCTGGCAGGATCATTAGGGAACACGCCGTTTTTTGTTCAACTGGAACCGGTGGATATCCGACTGGGTAAAGACACTCTGGTGTTCCAGTTTCTCCCCCATGCCAGCAAGACAAGACCGGGTAGGAAAACAAAAAAATAATCATACGTTAACAAAAGAGGAGGAAGCTATGGCTGAAGACTGTCTTTTCTGTAAAATCATCCGGGGGGATATCCCTGCGGATAAACTCTATGAAGATGATGAGGTTTTGGCATTTCGGGACATTGCCCCGGTTGCCCCGGTCCATTTTCTTGTTATCCCAAAAAAGCATATCAGTGGCCCTTCCGGGGTGACTGAGGAAGACGATAAGGTTATCGGCAAGATGATGCGGATCGGCAACCATATTGCCAAGGAAGAAGGGCTTGAGCAATTTCGTCTGGTCCTTAATAACGGTGCAGAGGCGGGCCAAACGGTTTTTCACATCCACATGCACGTCATTGGTGGCCGTAGCCTGAACTGGCCTCCAGGTTGAGGAACAGACCTTTCAGGTCAGAGAAAAGAAGAGGGATGAACAATGTCGCGACATGAAACCCTTGATAATCTGAGTTCACTCCAGAAGATTATTCTGGTGGTCTCAGTGGCTATGGTAGGAATCGGCGCATCAGGGATGGTCATCAGCCTGCGCTACATGGCTACTGCCGGACCTCGCTACGTTGCAGCAGGGGCTGCGGTCTTTATCGGCTGTGCCATCTTTGTTGGTAGCGGCCTTATTGCTACAGCGGTGATTTCTACTGTTCATACGGTGTAAGCTTTGCCCAGGGTGTACCCTGGGCTGGTTAACAAGCCGCATTGGGGCATGGCATTGGGGTATGGTGTGTCAGGCACCAACTTTTACAGATTGTAAATTGCATTGACAATTCGTAAAAATATTATATGCTCGGAACATGATATCACGAGATGCGCAAGACATTCTGCTGGAAATGGCGCAGGGCTATTATGTCGTTGTGGTGACTGGCCCCCGTCAATCAGGCAAGACCACATTGGTGCAACAGGTTTTTCCCGAAAAAAAATACGTCTCACTGGAAAACCCGGATGAGCGGGAATTTGCCGATGAGGATCCAAAGCGTTTCCTGGCCCGTTTTCCCCAGGGAGCCATCCTGGATGAGGTGCAACGCTGCCCGGAAATTCTGGCCTATTTGCAGGCCAGGGTTGATGCCGACCGTCAGCCAGGCCAGTTTATCCTTACAGGGTCGCAGCAATTCGGTCTTATGTCCGGTATCACCCAGAGTCTGGCCGGTCGAGCTGGTTTGCTCGAACTCCTTCCTTTTTCCCTCCATGAAGTACAGAACGCACAATGCGCTCCGGCCACTATCGATGATCTCCTGCTCAAGGGACTGTACCCACCCCTGTACGACAGGAAACTGACCCCCGCCCTCTGGTATAAAAGCTATATGCAAGACCTATGTTGAGCAGGATGTTCGGCAGATGGTCAATATTAAGGATCTGAACACCTTTCAGCGATTTATACGGATGTGCGCCGCCCGGATCGGTCAACTGGTTAATCTGAGCAGCCTGGCGAGCGACTGCGGAATCACCCATAACACGGCAAAATCATGGATTTCCGTGCTTGAGGCCAGCTACCTGGTGTTTCTGCTTCAGCCGCATTATCGTAATTATAATAAAAGGCTGGTCAAAACACCGAAGCTCTATTTTTATGATCCTGGATTTGCGGCCCGGCTGCTGGGCATCCATGATATTGATCAGCTTTCCATCCATGCCTCCCGTGGTTCGCTTTTTGAAAACTGGGTGATTACCGAACTGATCAAGAAAAAATATAATCAAGGATTTGAAGCCAATCTTTATTTCTGGCGGGACAATACCGGCAATGAGGTGGACGTAATTATTGAGCGGAGCACCGGTTTATGCCCGGTTGAGATTAAAGCTGGCTGGACTCTCAAAGAGGATGCCTTCACAGGTCTGCATAAATGGCTGCAACTTGCCGGGCAGGATGCCGAGTATCCCTGCCTCTGCTATGGCGGCGAAGAAGGCTATGAGCGCAGCGGGGTGACAGTTATTCCCTGGCAGCGTGTGAGCGAGCTGAACATATAATCCCAAATTTGTACATTCAACACCAAACCACCTCTACAGCTTTTCCTTCCGGCGTAATCCGGGTTTCCTTGGGAAAGGCCTTCATGTAGGCGGCCTTTAAATATTTTTTCTTTTTGCATGAAGCCAAAGGGCAAGATGCCCTGCATCCTCCTTCTGATGGAGGATTGCGACCTGTGTAGGTAAAAGTACCTATAAAAAAATGGGTATATCTACGCAATTGCGCAAAGGATATTTCTATGGTATCAGAAGAAGGTTCTTTCTGCAAAGCAGAGCGAACAAATTCATGAGAGGTACTTTTTAAAAATGAGGTGTTTCTTTCTTTACTCGCACCACTCCTTTTTTACTATTAAGGCCTCAGTGGAAAGAATGGAGCGGTGCTTTTAAAAAAAGGGGTGCCCCTTTCTTTCCTCGCATTGCCCCTATCTTTCTATGGAGGTGTCAGAGTGAAGAATGGAGAGGTACTTTTTAAAAATGTGGTCGTCCTTTCTTTCCTCGCGCCACTCCTTTTTTACTATTGAGGCCTCAGTGGAAAAAAAGGAGAGGTACTGTTAAAGAAAGCAGCTCTCCTGTCTTTCCTCGCGCTTCATGTTTTTAAAAAAGTAATGGTCCTTTCTTTGCACGGAGAGGGCCTGTTTGAAAAAGCAGGATGACTGATTAAAAAAGCACGGCCTGATAGTTTCCTCGGGCCTGTGCGCAGAACAAAAGGAGGTCATGATGTTAACTGGAAGTGTGCCCAAATTGCTCAAAGAGGCTCATCAGGTCAAAGAGGCGTTGGAGAAAATAGGAGACGGGCTGCCGGATGCTATCTCCGCTGACGTGATGGCAACAAAAATTGGTGCGCTGGAAGCCAAGGTCGGTGAGATAGACGCCCTGAACGCCGACAAAACACGCCTGGTGAACGAGAAAGGGGACTTGGCCGAGGATGTGAGTGATTATATTGTCCGGTCCCGGTCAGTGGTGAAGGGGCTTTTCGGGAAGGACTCCTCAGAGTATGATATGGTCGGTGGGACTCGGGCCAGTGAGCGGAAGAAGGGGAGGAGGCATGAGGATGATGAGGAGTGAGTGAGCCTGCTCCGGGGGGAGCAGGGGGTGATTTTTTGCCGGGTGCGTGAGGAATGCGTGCCCGGTGGGTTGTGTGATTCGAACCTGCAACCTCGACCGGTAACCCGCATGGCTACGGGGTTTGATTTTGGCCTGTGATACCAAATCACATATTTTTTATTGTTCTTTGTAGGAAGTATGGTGAAAAAAAACTTGACATGCAAAACCCATTTAATTATCTTATTGGAAACCTTTTTGGTTTTTTTTTTGTCGGGTGCGTATGTAATGCGTTGCCCGGTTTTTTTGTGCCTTTTCTCTGAAGTTCGAACCCGCAGTCCCGACCTGTACCCCCCCATGGCTACGCGGTTTGATCTTGGGGTGTGATACCAAAATGAGTACATTTCATCCTGTCAACTGCTGTTTCCTCTTTACTTTACATTCAATATAGTTAAATATTTCCATGTTTGCCTGTTTAATATCCTGTTAACTTCCTCACCTTTCAGATACCTTCAACTTCTGTATAATGCACACTATATTCAACTAGGATTGATGAAATGGAAGTAATTAAAATCACCAAAAAAGAAGCAAGCCATCTTTTAGACCTCTCAGAAGATCATTTCAATGATGTGAAAAGCAGAAGAATCAAACCTAATAAACTTCAGGAAACTTTTGTTGCTTTTGCAAACTCAGATGGTGGTGATTTATATATAGGGATTGAAGATAAATCTATTAATACCTGAATCCGTGAAGCTAATGCAATAAAAAAGCATTTGATATAAAATTAATATATTAATTTTTAAGGATAAAATGTATAGTAAGTACCTGTCTGAAAATTTAACCCAGCAGGTGAAAAATGAAACGT
>NZ_JALAAI010000110.1:0-13185 GCF_052785085.1 Candidatus Electrothrix sp. | reverse complement strand
GACGGAAGCCTAAAAAAAGCAGCAGAAGCACCTTAGATTGAACGTTTTGAAATAACGTGTCAGGGTATTGACCACCCTGAATTCTTCCGACTGCCGAGAAATTCAGCAGATACTATTTAATCAGCTGATTCATCTCAAAGATCGGCAGCAGGATAGAGATAACAATAAAGCTCACTGCCAGCCCCATAACCAGAATCATAATGGGCTCAATCATTGAGGTCATGGCTATAATTTTGGTTTCCACTTCTTTTTCATAACTATCTGCTGCCTTTTCCAGCATTTTTTCCAGAGAGCCACTCTGTTCACCCACTGCAATCATCTGAACAAGCATGGGGGTGAAGTACTTATTGCCACGCAAGACGCTGGATAGGCTTTTTCCCTTTTCCAGCTCTTCAGTGGCCAAGTCCATAACATCGGCTAAGAGTACATTGTTGAGGATGTTTTTGACAATGCCCAAGGAGGTGATCAAGGGGACACCGGATTCCAGCAGGCTGGACATAGTTCGTCCCAAGGTGGCTGCGGCAATTTTTATATTCAGATCTTTCAGAACAGGCAGGGTAAGCTTGAGTTTGTCCCAGATTCGTTGACCGTTAGGTTTTTGTATAAACAGGCGAATACCTATGATCAGACCACAGAGAAGGGCGGCTATAAGAATCCAATAGTTTTGAAGAAAATTACTGATATTGATCAGGAGTGTTGTTGGCAGGGGCAGGGCCTGATCCCGATCTATGAATACCTTAGTGATTGAGGGGACGATAAAGGTAATTAGGAGAAAAAGAACCCCAATGCCCACTAAGGCCATAAAGATAGGATAGATAAGTGCAGCTGCAATTCGCGAACGCATGGCCTGCTGGCGTTCCCCGACCTCAGCGAGTCGTTCCAGCACCACATCCAGCGAACCTGAAGCTTCTCCGGCCTGGACCATGTTCACATAGATCTTGGAAAAGAGGCGAGGATGCTCGGCCAGGGAAGAGGTGAGAGAGTTGCCCTCGTTCACTGAATCCTTGATCAGAGTGATCTTGGTTTGTAACGATTTATTAGTGGTTTGCTCAACTAAGCCGCTTAGGGCTGGAACAAGAGGGATGCCCGCACCGAGCAGGGTAGCGAGCTGGCGGGTTGCCACATGGATCTCCTGCTGTTTGATTCGAGAACCAATGTGTAGGTTAAGGGTGCTTTTTTTCTCTCCTTTTTTCTTTCTTCCTCTATCCCGTGAAACGGTTTCTTTTATATCAACAGGATAGTTACCCTCTTTGCGGATTTTTTGCCGGGCTGCTGATATGGAGTCAGCATCCAGGACGCCTTTCTTTTTTTTTCCTTGGCTATTCAGAGCCGTATATTCGTAAACAGGCATTATGCATATTTGGGATAGGGGTTACTACAGCAGAAAAAACTTAATGGAAACTGACCTGATACAGAATATAGTTGAGATGTGTATGCTCTGCAATCAAATGATTTTTATGGAGCTGATTCCAGAGTTTCTGTTGCTGGCTGCCTTCATTGTACAGCCATTGGGCCATGAGGTCAGTCCGAACAAGCAGATAGTCTATTTTTTGTTGCTGCAGATTGGTCAGAATTGTGTTCAAATTACTCCCCGGTTTCTGGAGCCAAGCCAGCAGGCTGTTTTTTTTGCCGTAAGCGTGAATGAGATGTGGCCTGTTCAGATAATAGCCCCGCCTGCCCATGTAGATGCAGAGAATTTTTGCTGATTCGGGCAGGTGCTTATTGGCATACTGCATGATGGGATATTCTGGAAGTTGCTTGCTCAGGTACTCATCCCGGTTCACCCGGCCTGTGATGTAGCTGAGGGGATCAACTTCCTGAAACTGCTGCCGGATATAGCTTGCATTCCAGAGGAGAAGCAGGCACACGGTCAGGGGCCAGACCAGCTTGCCCGCCTTCCTGTTTGTATATTTTTCAGCCAGCTTTTCCGCATTGTTCAATCCGTACATGGAGAGAATCACCAGACATGGCACCATGGGCACCAGATATCGGATGCGCAGTGCTCCGGTGTTAAAGGCGTAAAGGAAATAGAGCAAGCTGAAAGCAGCCAAGGCAATCTGTTCAAGCCGCACCTGCCGTTTCGTGGAACCAAGAAAAGCCAGTAGCGGCAGGAGCAGGAGGAAGGGGTTCAGTCTGCCATCAAAATAACGGGGATCACCGTCCTGTCCTTGAAAAAAAATTCGCACGGGAAGAAGCAGGAGTTGCCAAATATTTTCCTGATATAAAACATAGCGTGTGGCGAACACACCTCTAACAGGGGTACTTTTTTTTGCCTGTTCCTGATGGGGATCAGCAGGGACCTCGTCTTGTTCAGGCTCAGGCTCAGGCTCTGTTGTGTTCGTATTGAAAATATTACTCGGATTGAGCCGACTGAAGACACTGTTGTAGAGAGGGTAGAGGGGATTGCCTGTCCAGACCGCATTCCTGATGAGCAGAGGAGAGGCCGCAAGCAGGGCGGCAAAGCAGAAAAGCATTGTTGCTTTGAGGGCGGGAACAGCTAACCTTTGTCCTTGTTCCCGGCTTCTGATGAATAGCACCGGCACCATAAAGGTCAGGATAAACAGTACCAGCAGGCCGTTGTATTTTGTGCCGATAGCAAGACCACAGGAGAGTCCGGCAAGGATGAGGTATTGTTTCTGCTCTCCTGTTTCCAGCCAGCGAAAGAGAAGGAGCAGAGCCGCTGTGCTGAAAAAGACCAGACCCAGATCAACATAGACCGTGATCGACAGTTTAACAATGATGGGAATGCTGAGAAAGAACAACACGCCCAGCCAGGCATAGGTGCCGGACAGTCTTCTTTTCAGGTGCCGATGCAGCAACAGGGCGGTGGCAAAGGCAAAAAACATATGAATGTATTTGGGCAGGATATCGCTGCCCAGCCATAAGGCCCCCATGTAGAGCAGATCCAGATTCATTGGGTAATAGGAGAAGAACAGCTCCGGCAGCTCGTATATCCCCCCGTGCTGGAGATAGAGCTTGGGAACCTGGAGATGGTGAATCAGGGCATCCCGACTGATGGGCGGGGTGTAGGCAAGCACGGCAAGACAGAGGACAACAAGAGCAAGTGCTGCCTGTAAAAAATGTTGTCGTTTCATCATTCCGGCAGCTCGTTGATCTTTTTTAAAATTTGCGGCGGTATCTGACCTTGATAGACCTGACCGTCAATCAGGAAAGCCGGTGTGCCCGTTATCTTGAGTTTCATGCCCTCTCGAATGTCCCGACTCAATCTTGCGTTAATAGCAGGATGGGTTAGGGAGGCAGCAAGTTCATTGATGTTCAAGCCGGTTTTATTGGCGATGTCCTTCAGCGATATTGTTGTGACCTTGTCTCCTTTACTGCGGGTTAATGCATAGAGCAGGTCATTGGTCTGCCAGAATTTATCACGCATTGCCGCCAAGATGGCAACCTTAGCCAGCTTGCCGGAGCCTTCATGAAAGGGTTCCGGTACAATAAAGGAATTCACTTCATGATCCAAGGGATAATGCCGATGAACAAGGCGTAGGGTATCCGGGTGCTTTGCCAGGAAATTGCGGAGAAGAAAATACATCTTGCCGCACTGGAAGCACTGATAATCGGAAAACTGGGCAATGGTCAGTAGCGGTTCTTCCGCTCCAATCCACGGATGACCGTCTTCAGTCAGGCCATGAGGGAGATTGCTGATATCGGCACTGGTCTCAATAGCAGAAAGGAGCCAGTAGCGGGGCATAAGGCCATAGAGCAGGAGCAGGCTGACGCAGAATACACCTGCGGCAATGCTATAATTTTGCAGCGTGGTTTTCAGATGGAATGCAGCCGTGACATCGGCCGCACCTTTGGCAAAGGCTTCTTTGCACCGCCGCTGACCAAGCCAGCAGATATAGGTCAGGCCAAAGGTAACGGTATAGGTGGCAAGGCAGACAAGACAGAGAGATTTGATTTTCCAGATCGCAATGCCTGCCAGTCCCAGCGTGACTGCGGAGGAAATTGACATCACGAACAGCCAGCCGCGCCATGCGGCAAGATTGCGCCGGTCTTCGGTCAGCAGGATAAGCAGGAAGAAAAGGTAAAAGAGAACACCCCACCAGGCAACTGGAACGCCCAGCATGATCGACCACGGACTCTGGGCGACCGTGTCGCAGTTGATAGCTTTGCTGATTGCGCAGAAGCTGCTGTAGAGCGGGTCGGTGTAGTTCTGATAATGGCTGTGAGCTGAGTAGAGGGCGATCAGGAGTCCGGCTGTTGCGAAGAACAGGGCGGCCAGCCAGTAGCGGAAAATGATGTTTGGGTGTTTGGTGTTATGCATAATCAGAAAACAATTTTTTATCAATTGAGTGTTTTTTGAGCTACCTAAGCCGGGACAAAAGTTTGAGTTTCGTGGGCTCCGAGTTTGGCAAAAGCCTCACGATGAATAGTTCGCTACTGCCTACACAATTGCTTGATTTTGCAGGCTGTCCCGCCTTCAGTTGGTAGCTGTTTTTTCTTACACAAAACCATAATCCATGGCAGAGGAGTTCGATACTCCACGACCTCAAAATAGCAGTCAAGTAACCGCAGAAAATTCTGTACCGACCAATGATTAATATGACCAGGTGTATTCCCAAGATCCAAAACATATCTGAACCTGCATAAATTTAAGAATCTCCATATAGGTTCACGAGGGACACTAACAATAAAATAAGACGAACCAACCCTTTCTATCTCATCCAGGGCTTCTTGGGGATTTTCAACATGTTCAAGAGCTTCATTTGCTACGACCAGATCAAAAGCAGAATCATGAAAGGGTAGTTTTTCCAGGTCTCCACAAACAAACGACGCTGGATTACAAGAATTATTGATTCCGGCAAGGATATCAAAGGATAAGTCCAAACCTACAACTTGTTTCGTTTTTTCCCTTGAGTTTTCCGACAAAAAAAACTTATTTGTCAGAAAGGCTTCTCCACATCCGGTATCAAGAACATTGTCATATTTTACCTTCTTGAGAAGCTCAGCCAAAGAAGAGTAAAATCCGTTCATTAGATACCTGACGATAGGGTTTTTACTGTTATATTTATCAAAATAATTCCCAGCTATAAGCTCATCAACCACTTTTTGCTCCTTTATAATTTCGCACGAGAAACTAGCTCTTTTATTTAATGTGACAGAAAGAAAAGGTATTAATCAAGTATAGTTTATCCAACAAGAGCAATGAGCCTTTAAGTTATTTTTCTGTTATCAAGTTCCACTTTCCTGATCCGGGCAGAAATTGATTCCAACATCCTGCGATTCGTTCCAAGAAGTTCAGACAAAACCCCTACCATGAAAAGATTAAAACTTAATGCTAAAAATATAAGCGAAATGACAAGTGACTGAGAATGCCCTGTTGGACCATCAATAGATAAATAGAAATAAAAGAATCTGCCTATAAGAGTTATGCCAGGTATGGCTATCAGAAAAGATATCAGTGAAAAAGCCCGAAAAGGCTGGTATATTAAATAAATTCTGACAATCGTCAAGATTGATCTCCAGACATATTCGGCTGGTCCTCCAAATAATCTGGAATCTCGGAGTTTCTCATTTGTACCGATTTTAACCGTCTTGAGATTTAGATTACTGTATCCGGCCTGAATTATGGTCTCCAAGGTATAAGTGAATTTTGAAAACACATTAAGTTGCATGGCTGCAACCCTATTATATGCCCTGAACCCGCTGGTCACATCCTCTACATCTGTGTTGCTGATCTTCCTTACTACCCATGAGCCAACTACCTGTAGTTTTTTTTTAATGAACGAAAAGTGTTTAATGGTGCGGATATCTCTCACTCCAATGACCATATCCGCTTCATTCGCGATGATCGGTTTGACCAGCTCACTCATCCCGTTTGCATCATACTGATTATCAGCATCAAAATTTACTATTATATCGGCACCCATTGACAGGGCATTCTCCAGTCCAACAATAAAACCTCTTGCCAAACCTTTGTTGACCGGAAACCTGACAATTTTGTGAACACCATATTCTGCAGCAACTTTTGCGGTATTATCATTACTCCCGTCGTCAATAACCAAAATCTCTATCTCATCAATCCCCTCTATCTCTTTCGGCAAATCCAACAAAGTAATCGGCAAGGTCGATTCTTCGTTGTAACAGGGTATCTGAATGACAAGTTTCATAATAGTTCTCTGGAAATTCTATGATTGTATTTATAATACATTATACCGCCAATTAACACAGCGACAACAGTCCCGGTCAGTATGGCATGAAAATGCACAAGAAAAGCCACCGCAACTGCCACAGAAGCATCGCTTCCCGAATATATCTGGCCTAAAGTAAGTCCAGCCTCAAAGGTTCCAATACTGCCAAAACCATTCACCGGAAGGAGATTCCCTAATATAGCACCAATAGATGGCAAGACAGATTCGGAATACGAGATATTTTTATCGTATGAAACAAATAAGAGAAAGAAATATATTGAAGTGACCACCCAGTTGGCACATGAGATGAGAAATATTTTTATCATGTTCCCATCACGGGCTTTAACAGGGAGGATCTTATTTATTTCTAAGAAAAAACCATATATCCGAAATAAAAACCCCTTTTCACAAGAATAATTGAGGTCTTTTGTTTTGGAAGACAACCAGGCCAAAAAAGCAAAAATTATCTTTTCTAAAAAGAAAAACAAAATCAGACATAAAAAAATGAATATGAATAAATATTGCAATTCATTCGTTCTCACAAACAGGAGTAAAAGATAAAATGTAATCACCATGAAGAAGAGACTGCACACGTCAAAAAATCTAACTATCAGCAGAGAATAACTTGAAACAGCTAAAGAGAGCTTATTTATTTTACCTCTCAAATAGATATAGCTTAATTCACCTGTTCTGAACGGAAGCAAATGATTGAAAAGAGTATGGATCGCAACGATGCTGAGATGATTTGCCATAGAGATATTATATTTTTCCAGGGTGAGTTTAAACCTGTAAGCTCTTAAATAATATGTCAGGAGATAGATTGCTGATGCAGCAAATACATACTTCATGTCAACTTTATTGAGTAAAACCAGTAAAGTTTCAAGGTCACAATATCTGAGAAGCCATACAACAATCGTTAGGGATATTGTTATTCCTAAAAAGCCTTGAAGAAGTTTTGTTTTGGACACGATTGATTAACGTTCAGGAATTTTTTTTAGTTCACTCATTTCAGAATTTGCCTAATTTTAAGCAATTTTATCCTGGGTACCAGGAACTCTTTTAACGCATAAACAGCTATCAAATAAGAGAAGGGTCTGAGAGGAATACCATACCTTGGCAATGGGACGAGAATGGTAAAAATCCCCATATAATAAACCATTATAAATAACGGTATCGTCAAGAAATAATGATCTGTCCCTTTGAAGTTTCCGCAAAGATTTCTCCTGCACAAGATAAGTATACCAAAAAGGAACAGGCAGTACAGCGGCCAGTGAAAAATGTACATGATCCTATGAACAACAGCCAACGTCAAGCTCTGGTCAAATCCCTTTTTTATCATAGGATATTGATAGACATCTCCTATATAAATATTATCCCATTTCCATAAGAATAACTGCTTACCATACAAATACCATGACAAATACTTAAGCGGTGACTCTTTAAACCTTTCGACCATTTTATTGACGGCATATTTTTTGTCATTATACATTTTTTGAGATTCTGCAATCCGGTCAGGGTCAGCTTTGTTTGCAAGAAAATTTTTCAATCCGATATCAAAACCGATAACCACTTTATCCCATACTGTTTGTCCTGAAATAGAACCATCATTACTATGCTGGGATCTGATCAAAACATACGGAGAATAAACTAATAAGTAACCTATTACAAACAGTGTAGCACCTTTGATAAATATACTTTTAGCAATCTTTTTTCGTCTCTTGAGCAAAACAAAAGCCGGGATCAAAAATGGCCCCAGAATCATTGCCACTGGCTTGATAAGAACCATATACCCCAAAACAAGTCCTGCTAAAAAAAATAAAAAGATATTTTCCTTCTTAAAAGCCAGTATGGTTAAATACATAGCAAGAACCATAGCGAAAGTAAAAAGTGTTTCGGTAAGAAGATATTGGTCAATAGCAATGAGGTGTGGGCTTATAGCTGAGAGGAGTGCCGGTACAAAAGCATACCTTGTTGGCCAAAATAGTCTACAGGTAGCAAACAACAATAAGACCATAAGAGAACTGACCAACGACTGCGCCAGAGTCACTCGCTGAACAAATTTCCATACAGTATTGGCACTTGCCAATATTGGATAAAGAAAAAAAGGATATCCTGGAGGACGTTGGAAATCAGTTTCAGGTGCCACGTTTGATGATTGGGGAAATTTTGAAGAGTAAGCCCCATAATTATAGAGGTTGCTTGCAACTGAAAAATATTGAGCTGCATCATGACTTATATGATTATACGTTTCCGAATTTGCTTGAAAACCCAACCTTAAGGAAAACGCTAGAATAAACAGACAAAGCAAGGCAGACAGGTCAGTATATTTGCCAAAATTAATATTCTGTTTGTTTTGCTGATATATATTTTTCATAATGTAATTAGTGAGTAGTAAGTACCCGTGTAAAAGTCTTCTCACACCATACTTATTTTTACTTCCAACCTTAGCATTTTTTTGGCATGTGCTTCATATGCCATATGGTTGATCCTGCCAATCCACCTCCTCCCCTAATTCCGTAACAGGCAATTATTTATTTCCGACCAACAAAAACCATTTGATGGCAATGGTATGGATCAAGCTTTTCCAATGGTTTTTGCATAAAATTAGGAAATGGGTATAAGCCGTATCCATAGCCTCTTATCTCCTCAAACCCTAGCATTGACAGGTAGGATTTGAGAACTTTATAACTAAACACTACTAGATGTCGATGAACGGGTGTATCTGTCTCTGTGTCTGGCTGTAAATTTTCATTGCTCACTCTGAATAACTCTTCTTTCTTTAATAGCGCATCGGAATCAGGATGCGGCCCACTTGACGGCATCTTTCCTGCTAAAATCAAGGCGGATGTAAAATATGTGCTGATATTTGGTGTTAAAATCACCAGCACCCCATCTTTTTCCAGGCAACGATAGCATTCCCGAAGATAATTGCATGGATTCAACAGATGTTCTAAAACCGATAAGCCAAAAATGCATTTATAGAACTCATCTTGACGCTCCATGTCTTTATTCAAGTCGCCTTGCAATACATTTAATCCTTTATCAAGTGCTTTTTGGGCAGCATTGGCATTCCACTCTATTCCATTATATCTGGACTTATCAATTCCAATTCTTTTATTCAATAAATCATATTTATAACCTGAATGGGCTCCGCAGTCTAAGCATGTGCCACCATTTTGTAAGGCATTTACTATTTCATCGTGTGCACGACTATATGCCTCATGCATTGTCCGTTGATAGAGTCTCTTGAAGTACTTTTTTAGCATTGCTGTATTGCTCCGTGCTTTTTTGCCTAACAGTATTCGTCAGGGGATCAGTAATAAATGCGACCTGAACTTCAACCCATAATTTCTAACAACAACCCTTCCATCTCTTTTGCCAAGTCAGTCCATGTTGCAATTTCAACATCGGGTGAAGTTGGAAATACCAGCTGCCTTCGAATAGCTTGAACCAATGATTGCTGACTTTCAGGTGAAAACAGGCACTCAGGATAATCTTTGAACATTTCAGACATAACACCCACATCAGCAGCAACCACAGACAGATCACATGCCAACATTTCATACGCTTTTTGCGGAAAACAATAGCGGCCAAACAATGAATCCCGGTTACAAATAACACCTACATCCAGCGCATTAAATAATGCCGGTATTGTTCTATATTCAAGTTCCCCTATGTAATGGATATTGTCACCTTGCGGCATTACAATTCCTGCTCCCATGGGGCCTGCCACAACAAGATGAATAGAAGAGTCTTCAGCAATTAAACTGCCAGCAGCTTCAAACAGGACATCAATACCGCGACTGACATCAAGTGCTCCAGCAGTTCCTATCAGTTTCGCATCCAATGGAAGCCCAAGGTCTTTTCTACACTGACGTTGATTTATTGGACGAAATTGTTTTTCCCTGATACCATTGGGTAAAACAACTACTTTCCCTCTGGGGTTATATTGTTCTTTTACATATTTTTCCAAAGCAGTGCTAACACACGTAACACCTGCCATGCACCTAACACTTTTTTTAAAAAGAGGCAATATTCCAGGTGTCTTAGTCAGTCCAAAAGATTCAAAATTATCGTAAAGATCAGCGACGCAGGAGATACTAAATTTCTGAGTCAATATATAAGCAATGATAACATGTAAAGCATCTGAGCAAGCTACAATTATTTCAGGCTTGAAGTCGCAACAAAGTCTTCGAATAATTTTACTGTAGCTGTAAAGACCAGGAATAACGGAACGTCCGATATTAACTGAATACCAATCAACCAAAGTGTTGTTAATTTCCGGTCCAGCTAAATGCCCTTCCTGTTTCAATCTATAACTCAAACACACTCCTTTCACTTGGTGTCCAAGCCGAGCAAGCTCCTGCGGGAGTGCATAAAAACGTCCATATTGGTCGTCAAGTAAATCTTTACTCATGTATTGACGTTTTGAAAGGAAAAGAATGCGCATATAAATCTACTTCCTGACCAAACTCTGGACTGATTCCACAACTAAGCGTCTATGCTGAACAAACTTAGAAAAACTACCGTAATGCAAGATTTTTCCTCTTACGAGTAATGAAGAACAGAATCAATCACAATATCTGATGGACTCACTGCGGCATGGAAAGGTTCCTTTCGATACTGTTTATACTTTTTCACAAAATTTTCTATTGTTTTCTGGTCATAAGAAGAAAGCACAACATTTTCTCCCAGCCCTTCCTGTCGTTCTGTTGCTTTCCTCAACAAAAGACACGGAACCCCTAAATATGCTGACTCTTCTTGCAGGCTGCCACCATCAGTTACGACAAATTCTGCCTGTTCTAACAAAGACAAAAAATCAGAATGGTGGTATCTCTCTCTGCATTCAATGTTTGGATTTTCTGCAACTCTTTCAAAACAATTAAATCTATACAATTGTTTCTTCGTCGGGGGGTGCAGGATAAAAAGCAACGATTGTTGCAAAGCAATACACTCGACCTGTTGAATTATTTCCTCAAGCATTTCTTTTTTGAAGATATTTTCATAACGATGCAAACTAACCAAGGCAAAAGGATAGTCCGGGACATGGTCAAGTTTACGCTTTTTCTGTAAAGTTATCGATAAAGTGTCTACCATCGTATTAGCATATATATTGACCTTCTCTCTTTTGAGTGATCCAAGATTATCAATTGCCCATTGCCCAGGACAATAAAGCGTATGACTCAATCGAAAGGTCAGAATTCTGGTCAGCTCTTCAGGAAAAGGGTGAAAAAGGTTAAATGAACGAAGGCCGGATTCAACATGGCCCACCCGAAATCCTGCAAAACGCCCCATCAAAGCACCAAGTATCGTTGAAAAGGTATCTCCATGAACCAACACAATCCCTTTTTTCTCCTTACCAAAAATTTCTTGCTTTTTGGTAACTGACTTCCATAATATACGAATTATCCAGAAGAACATCTTGGGAACAGACACAATATCAGGCCCCTCATATAATACTTTATCTGGGCTCTTTATTCCGAAATCACGAATCATTTCATTCATAGTAGCCTGATGCTGCCCGGTATGAATAAAACTGTATGGGATCTTTTTTTCCTGAAGACGCACCATAATTGATGCCATTTTAATGAGTTGCGCCTTAGTTCCTAAGATAATATAAATCAATTGACACGGTCTCCTCATTGATTGGTCAATAAAAAGTGTTGGAAACTGAATAGTTAAACGTACAATCAAAAAGTTAGAGGCGTAGCAAGAGCGGTACGTTAAGCCTCGAAAAGGCTATTTCAGAAGCGGTCGAAAAATAAAGTGATTTCATTGCGAAGCTCCGGGGCTGGTACCCCGCCCCTGGGGAAGGGTTATTTAATGTGGTTTTATGCCCGCAGATAACGATATAACTGATAGATGGGCCAATAGAAATTATAAATGATCTTTAGCAACAGGCTATTGCAGTTTTTTTTATGTATTTCCTTCTCCTCAGAAAGTCTTTTTTTCAAGTTGGGCCAATCCAAACGTGAACTGATACCTGTTTTTCTCATAACAGAAAGAGGCAGGTCGATTTGCTTGAATTTCGTTTCTGCACGATAGGCACGCAGAAAAAAATCATAATCCATGGTAATTTTATATCTTGTATCAAACCCACCAATCTTTTTAAAGAGTACTTTTGAACAAAGAACACTTTGATGCAACACTCCGGTTTTAAAATTCATCCACCAGTTCAACCCTCTGGCCCTGGTTAATGTCTTAACGCCCTTATCTGAAAAATAAATATTAAACTGGAATATATCATGATCTTTAACGATATGCTGAACAGCAGCTTCCAGAGCATTTTCATCAACAAGGTAATCATCCGAATGCAGAAAAAGGATATAATCTCCTGTGGCAGCCTCTAGCCCCTTGTTCATGGCATCAGAGATGCCATTATCTGGTTCTGAAACAAAGTAGTCAATTTTATTTTTATACTTCTCAATTATGTTTAATGTACCGTCTGTGGATGCACCGTCAATAATGATGTATTCGATGTTCTTATAGTTTTGGTTAACGACAGTGAGGATTGTTTGTCCGATATATTTTTCAGAATTAAAACTAACCGTTATGATGGAAATTTTTAGCATGGAATATGGTATGACGATGTTAATTCTTATCCTGGATCCGTGAAGGATATGAAATAAAATGTGTAATAAATTTTATTCAACTAACTGTCGATAAAGAATAAAAAGTGCAATTTTTCGGCAGGAACCAATTATATTTTTATTGGTTAAATATCAATATATTGATTACAAAACGAGGCTATTTCCATTGCATTAGCTTCACGGATCCAAGTCTTACGTTAGAAAGGCCCGGTAAGTTTACATGTGGTAGAATATTTCTGTTTATAATGGATTTAGTTGATCCTGCAATTACTTGTTTTAGTTACCTGTAAGTATCCATGTTACTAACCATTTATTTTAGCCTGAATCCGTGAAGCCATAGACCACATTTTCCCTTTTCAAGGAAAAAAGGCTTTTTTCCTTGCTCGACTGAACAATATTACTGCTCAACAAACCGCAGTTGAAGAGATTTCTCGGTCAGCTCTTTG
>NZ_JALAAI010000109.1:0-13399 GCF_052785085.1 Candidatus Electrothrix sp. | reverse complement strand
TTTATTGTGCATAACACCTGAAATGAGTAAAAGGTTTAACATTATTGACTTTTCCTCATTATACAGGCTTTTTATTATCTAAGCAACTGTTTTTGTGTGGCGTTGAGATATTCTTTTCAACACCCTTATGATAGATATTTTTTACCTTATTCTCTCAGGAAAAACAACGGAACTGGTGCCCGTGCATCGGATTAGCTGTGTGAACCCGGAACTTGCTCTTACCTTGCTAAAAAACATCGTATCTCCTCTTGCACTGTTGGAATGCCTTTGTGTTTTTCCGGCTGATGTGCCAGATAATATCGGCGTTTGTACGGATGTCGTGATTCGTTCCTATCGAAAGATCGGGGTAGTGCCTTGAAAAATCTATTTTGACATGCTGTCCTTTTGCGGTACTATAAAAAGACAGGAGGTGACAACGTGAACATAAAAAGTGACATTAAACCAGTAAGTTTTCTCAAGAGCAGGTCTGCTGAACTTCTCAACCAGGTAAATAGTACGCATCGTCCGGTTATAATAACGCAAAACGGTGAGCCCAGAGCTGTACTGCAAGACCCTGAAAGTTATGAAAATATGAGAAATGCTATTGGGGTACTAAAGCTTCTTTCGCAGGGTGAAGAGGATGTAAAAAATGGTGATACCCTTACTCAAGAGGAAGTATTCGTCAATATTGAGCGTACGATAAAAAATGGCGAAAAGATATGAGGTGATATGGGCAAAAACAGCGGAAAATGATTTGTTGAAAATCATAGAATACATTGCGCAGAACAACCCGGCCAATAGTATACGAATACTGAAAAAGATAAAGAAACAAACAGATGAACTGTATCATTCGCCCAAGCGATGCAGAATTGTTCCTGAATTACATGATCAGGGAATCACCCAATATCGGGAAATGGTTATTACGCCTTGGCGTGTAATGTATCGTATCTCCGATGATAAAGTCTATGTTTTATCTGTTTTTGATTCAAGGCGAAATATTGAAGATATTTTACTGAAACGTTTCGCTCAAAACATTCTTTAATGTTTGGAAACAGAGTAACAGCCTGGGAAGCCTGAGCAACCAAACCGATCACAATGTATAACCGTACACAACACTCTACTTAACATGATACGATCCCAAGTAAAATCACTTATTGACCAATGTTTCCAGCAAGGTGTGGGCCAAGGCCTCTGGTCTGAAGCTGCTGCAAGTCGTTACAACGTAGAAGTCCCCCGCCATGAAGGCCAGGGCGATTTCTCCACCAACTTTGCTATGGTACTGGTTGGCAAGGAAAAACGTAATCCCCGTGAAATCGCCAGCCAGCTCGTGGATTTGCTCAATAAAGATGATGAGCTGCTGGATAAAGTAGAAATCGCCGGACCTGGTTTTGTCAATCTCTTTCTTAAGCCTTCGGTCTGGAGCACGGTTCTTGCCCCCATCAACGAGCAGGGCAAAGACTTTGGCCTCTCAGATGTTGGTAAAGGCAAAAAGGTCATGGTGGAGTTTGTCAGTGCCAATCCCACTGGTCCTCTCAGCGTAGGGCATGGTCGTAATGCTATCCTTGGAGACACCATTGCCCGTCTGCTCAAGGCCACAGGACATGATGTGACTCGTGAATATTATTTTAATGATGCAGGCCGTCAGATGCGGGTCCTGGCGGACTCCCTCAAGGCCCGTTATCTGGAAAAGCTGGGCCTGGAAAATGCATTCCCGGAAGACGGCTACCAGGGTGATTATATTTACAAGATTGCCCAGGCCATGATAGATGAGGCCGGAGAGGGGTTTAAAGATGCAGAACAGGCTGTTTTCCGTAAGCGGGCCCAGGAAGCCATTTTTGTTGATATTGACGCCACGTTAAAACGTATTGGTATTGCCTTTGACTCCTATTATAACGAGCATACTCTCTATGAAGGCGGCATGATTGAAGACGTGGTTGCAGAACTTCGCTCTAAAGACCTTGTTTATGAGAAGGAGGAAGCAACCTGGTTTAAGACCAGCAAATTTGGCCAGGAACAGGATCGGGTAATTATTAAGAATACTGGCGAGCCCACCTATCGCCTCCCGGATATTGCCTATCATCGGGAAAAATTTCGTCGGGGCTTTGACTGGATGATCAACGTGTTTGGTGCTGATCATATTGCTACAGTACCCGACGTATTAGCTGGTGTTGAGGCTCTGGGTCTTGATAAATCCAAAGTCCATGTTGTTATGTACCAGTTTGTCACCCTGCTCCGGGATGGTAAGCAGATCAAGATGTCCACCCGTAAGGCCACCTTTGTCACAGTAGATGAACTGGTGGATGAGGTGGGGGTGGATGCGCTGCGTTTTTTCTTCCTGATGCGGAAACCAGATTCCCAGCTGGAATTTGACTTAGAGCTGGCCACAGCCCAGAGCCAGGAAAATCCGGTCTATTATGTCCAGTATGCTCATGCCAGACTGTGTTCCATTGAGCGGATGGCCCAGGAAAAAGGCGTCAGCTTGCCCGTACTGGCTGAAACCGATCTCTCAGCCTTGCAGGCAGAGGAAGAATATCAGCTGCTCAAAACCCTGGCAAGCTATCCGGCTTTGGTGGCTGATGCAGCCACTGACCTGGCACCCCATCGAGTTATCTTTTTCCTCATGGAATTGGCTGGCAATTTTCACTCCTTTTATAATAAACATAAGGTGGTCACAGAGGATCAGCAGCTCACAGCAGCCCGGCTTTGTCTTTGTCAGGGGATAAAAACTGTACTCGCCAATGGTCTGGATCTGGTGGGGCTGACTGCCCCGGAGAAGATGTAAGAGGATAACTGTTATATTGGAATATAGCGGAATTGCTCTGGCAGGAGGGTGACTCAAAGGAGTCACCCTTATTAACACTACTTTTCTTCCACAGGATACTCTTCTTTATTTTCCTGGCGGAACCATTCCTTCCAACCGCCTTTGAGCGCATAGACTTCTTTGAGTCCTTTTTCTTCAATCAACGTGCGTGCCAAACTGGCACTGCTACCTTCGTTGTTTCAGGCGCAGTAAATAACCAGTTTTTTTCCCTCACGCTCCTTTGTAATACCGGGCAGCCACTCATCAATGGCGTCTGCTGCTGTCCGTCTTGCTCCTTTGATTTTGAATTCACTGGATTTCCAGTCTTTTCCAGACCGGGTATCCATAATAATGACCTCACCTGAGCCCATTGCTTTCTTGAGTTCTTCTTTGCTCATACGCGGAGCTTCAGCAGCAACAGCTGCCAAAGAACCAGCAAAGAGGAACAGTGTGATGAATAAAACAATTTTCTTCATGTTGTTTTCTCCTTTCTTGCAGAGGTATTGATAAAAAACTGGCAGATCGCAATCAACATGCCAGCACTGAGAGCAGATAAAATACAGAGAATAAGCTGTTGTTGTTCAGGATCTCCCAAAGGAAGCCCTATGAGAACAATACTCAGCGCTAATGTGCTGAGAAGGGCTGGGATTGGCACAAGACCCTTTTGTCTATACAGCCAAAAGAGAGCAGCTATGCAACGGGCCACCATGTACAGAAGCCAGAGAAAAAGAGCGGCCCGCAGGAGATTCTCAAGCAATGTTTCGCCAGCAAGGCCTGTAGCCATTGCCACGCCTATACAGGCAGCAAGTAATACGGGCAAAAACAGTTGTGGGTTTGTATAGGCCTTTTCTTTATGCTTGCTCAATGGATCTGTGAGCATGCGTTGGCAAAGAATGAAAAAACCATTTACGGCTCCGCAACTTCCTGCGATAACAATAACTCCCATGATATAACGACCAGGATTACCTAAAATTTTTCTTGCCGTGGTCATGTGCGGAATACCTGATGAGGCAAGGCGTTCCAGCGTGACATTATTCAACGAGGCTGCAACCCAGATCAAAAAGAGGACAAAGCCTATTGCTGGAATAAGGATAGTGCCAGCTCTGTTATGTCTTTCCCCAGGAAAGAGGGTCCCCACATAAACAAGCGGTAAAAAGATAAGCACTTGCCAGGGAAAGAAAGAGGTGCTGCTGGCCCGCCCTTGATCTGCTAAGGTGGTTACCATTATATTGGGAGAGGATAAAAATATTCCATAAGCACTGAGAGTAAGTAAACCCAGCATTGTGATACCAATAAAAAATACCTGGGCACCCAATTTGATTTTTTCAGTAAAAAATTGCAGACCCGTAAGCAGGCCAAGAAGGAGAAAGGCAAAACCAAAATTTGGAAACCAATACAGGAAGACTTCGTTAAATGCGTAGCCTGCTGTGACTAAGAGGGCCGTTGCAGAAATAATGGTGAGCGGAAGTATGGCAGCAAATGTAAGCGTACTTATGAGTATGCTGGAAAAGGCCTTGTTGTTTTGTGCTGGAAAATCATACGCTGGAAGATCCTGATGCGTAAGAAGGGCAGCACAGATCATAAAACAGAGGGTGATAAGTGCAAAAGGTGGGAAGATTGCCCAGCCAGCCTGTCCTGCAAGATTGCCGATAAGAGCCAATGATTCTGGGGAAAACATCCAGCAGCAACCAAGAGCCAGAGCAGAGAGAAGAGAGCGTTTCATGAAAAAAAACCTGAGTATTTATACCTGCTCCGATGTGGGAGCATACTTTGTTATTAACCTCCTCATGTCTCGGAAATCATGCATCTGATTTCATCAACATGATAAACCAAAGAACGCTACTCTTCAAAAGAAAAAGTTTTTTTATCCAAAGGATGGCCCAGAAATGAGCATGATATAAAGAAGTATCGTTGTCACCAAGGGAAAAAAATGGTACCTTTTTCCTGAGCCATATCATATTATCCCACCACAGCGAGTGGGAGTTATTGGTATTATTTTACCCCAAACCTTCCTTACTTCTGTAACTCATGAAAAAAACCCATAATGCCATTACCGGGAATGGCTCCCCCCTCTCAAAATACCAGGATATCATGGTAGGTAACCGCTCCTGGATGCATTTTCTCTACTATGAATGGTGTCAGTTCTTAGCCCCTGTACCTGGGGTACTGGGTATGGCCTTACGAAAAATTTTTTGGCCAGCCCTGTTTGGTTCCTGCGGGAGGGGGTGTATGTTTGCCTCTGGTATCACCTTGCGTCAACCTGGCAGGATCTATCTTGGTAACGCTGTGGTTATCAGCGAAGGCTGTATTCTTGATGGTCGTCATGAAGCAGAGCCTGTTTCCATCCGTTTTGGTAATAATGTCATTCTTTCCAATGATGTTATGATTTCCTGTAAAAACGGCAGGATCAGTATTGGAGATAATTGCGGAATAAATGCCCGGACCATTATTCAATCCACCAGTAATTGCCCTGTGGTTATCGGGACTGACTGTATTGTTGGTCAGCAATGTTTTCTGGTTGGAGGCGGGAGTTACCATATTGATCGTTTGGATATCCCGATGAGAGAGCAGGGAATACGCAATGATGGTGGCGTACATCTTGAGGAGGATGTCTGGCTCGGAGGTAATGTCACTGTGCTTGGTGGGGTGACCATGGGCAAGGGCAGTGTGGCCGGAGCTGGGGCGCTCCTGACCCGTTCTGTTGCTGACTATACAGTTTCTTTGGGTGCTCCGGCTCAGGTTGTAAAAAAACGTACCTCTACAGATTCTACAGATAGCATGGATAGGGCGGATAGAGCATGAGGAAAGCTATGAGTGGTACGAAAAAAAAGCAGCTCATCCTTGCCTTTAAAATACTTTTCAGTTCCACGTTGATGTTTTTGCTCTACCGGAGGATTCCTCTGGATGAACTCAAGGGCGTCTTTGCTTCACTGGAATATATCTATTTTCTCCCGATTTGTCTGTTGCTTTTTATCAACACCATACTGAGTGCCTTGAAGTGGCGTCTTTTTCTTCTGGCTGATGGCGTTGATATCCCTTTGTCAACCTTGACCATGACCTATTTGATCGGCAGCTTTTACAACCTCTTTCTTCCATCAAATATTGGCGGAGATTCCTATCGCATCTACGATATAGCGCAAAAAAGCAGAGACAGTGTCCGTTCTGCTGCCTCTGTATTTGCTGATCGTTTTTCCGGTTTTCTTGCCCTGGTTTCTCTGAGCCTGATTTCTTCGGTATTGGTGGCCCGGGAATTTAACAACCTGTTCTTTTTTCTCGCTCCCTTGCTGATTTTTCTGATTATGCTGGCTGCGCTCATTGCTCTTGTCAAAGAAAAGCCGCTACGAATTCTCCTGAGCTTGACCCGTTTGGATCGATTTTCTTTTTTGGTTAATCTCACGGAAAAATTTTTTCGTTCTTTTCAATGCTACGGGGCTGACCGCAAGTTGCTCAGCCAGGTGATGCTGATCTCCTTTAGTTTCCAACTTTCAGTTATTGTGATTGTCCAGTTACTGGCCCTTTCTCTCCATGCCTCTGTGCCGTTTTTTTATTTTAGCGCCTTTGTCCCGTTGATCACCTTAATGGAAGCCCTGCCTATTTCTGTGTTTGGTCTGGGATTACGGGATATGGGCTATGTCTTTTTTTTTGGTTGGGTGGGCATGACAGATGTGCAGACCAGATCTCTTGCCTTGCTTTTTTTAGCAACAGCAGTGGGATATTCTTTAATCGGTGGTCTTATCTATGTAGTGCGTCTTTTGTGGCCAGAATCAATCCGGCCAGCAGACAGTTGTCCTGAATCCTGATTTGAGAGTATTATGCTGAAAAGTCGTTATTTACTCAACACCCTCTTGTCCCTTGGCATTTCTCTTTTTCTCCTCGCTTTGCTGATTCATGGTGTTGATGGAACTGCAGATCTTGCTATCAGACCCAAACTTTATTCTGTCCTGACCCGAACCGCCTGGAACGCTCTCTTGCTTTATATGCTGGCAAGTGTTGTTCAAACTTTTTTTCGGGCAATCCGCTATAGGGTACTTTTAAAGAGTTCACTTACAAAGGATGAAGAGTTGCCCAGCCTTTTCTATCTTTTTATAGTTACCATGAGCAGAAACATGTTTATAGACATGCTGCCAGCCCGTTTAGGAGAATTGAGCTATGTTGCTATGCTCAAACTGGGGTTTAAGGTCAGAACAGATGCCTGTTTAAGCTCACTTGCCCTTTCCTTTGTTTTTGACCTGATTGCTTTGGCTTTTTTGCTCCTGGCAATGATAGGATATCAGCTCTTTTTATCCGGGGTTGAACTCTGGCTGGTTGTGACCTTGGTTATCCTCTTAATTATTTGTGGCCTTTTTTTGCTGATCCTTTTTCCCGTGCTCCAGCAGGTGAGTGAACACTTGACCGGGAGATTTGATCAAAAGGATCGTCCTGAGAGTAGATTGGGGAGGATACAAAAAAAACTTATTCATCTGATTCAAGATACCTCTGACTCTGTACAGAGTGCTGCTCAACAAGGAGTCATAGGACAGGTATTGCTTCTCTCCCTGGGAGTTCGTGTAGCCAAGTATACAGGATTATATCTTCTTTTCTGCGGAGTAGTTGCCAGCTCATTTACTGATATCACCAGAAATGTGACAGATGTTGTTATCGCCTTAATCAGTGCTGAAGCCGGGGCAGGACTGCCCATACCAACCTTTATGAGTTTTGGCACCTATGAGGCAGGTGGCACCTTGGCATTAATTGCGTTAGGAGTCAGTAAGGCAAGCTCTGTGGTGGTGATGCTTGCCCTCCATATCTGGAGCCAGGTTATTGATTATGCCTTTGGGATCGGAGCAACTGTTTTTTTTGCCCTGTATATACTTGATCTTAATCTATTTTTTAAAGACACTTTGTCCTCCTTTTCTGGAGCAGGGCAGCAAAACATCAATACACGGCAAAAGAAAAACTGGAAAGCACTTGCTTATGTATTAGTTCTTTTTCTGGCAGGCGTTTTTTTTCTCGGTTTTCAGTTCTGGAAAACACAAAAAAAAGGCTGGTTATACCCGCCCAGTCCGGGCACGGCTATCGCGTTACCAAGCACAGCAGCCCAAAAAACAAGCCCTGTTTTTGATGAGCTTCACGGGTTCGTTATCTGGAGTAGTAATAGGTTTGGCAATCATGATCTGGTGATGTTGACCTTGCCAGATTTGAAGTTGAGTCGTTTAACAAATGATCTGCACACAGAGTTTTTCCCGCGAATCTCGCCGAATGGCGACAAGGTCCTTTTTTGTCGCTCCCAGGAACCTTGGGTTTCTCAAAGGAATAAATTTGCCTGGGATACCTGGATACTGGATTTATCAACCGGAACAACCCGGTTACTTGCGAAAAATGCGCTCACGCCTACCTGGTCCTCTGATGGTGAAAAGGTCTATTTTCTTCGTCAGGCAAATCAGTTTGTCGAATATACCCTTGCCAATCAAAAAGAAACTGTGGTATTTGAAACAGGAAAAGATGACCTTTCCCTGAGCGCCTCAATTCAGCTGGAGACCCCCGTATGGAGCGAAGCTGAGCAGGCCCTGGCTGTAACCCTGCGTGGCGGCGCACGAGGGACCTTTGTTATTCATAAGGATAAATCCATCCAGCAGGTCGGAAAAGGCTGTCAGCTCAACTGGGCACCTGACTCTTCCTTTCTTTATCTGGTAGATCATGCCAAGGCAGGCGGGAATGCTTTTTTCAGGGTAGATCCAGAGACCTTGGAAAAAAAGCTGTGGTTTGATGCCCCAGGAGCATTCAGTCATGAATATTTCCCCAAGGTCTCCAATACCGGTGATATGCTGGTTTATGGTGCAAGCACAGGTGGACATGAGCACGACAGGGCAGATTATGAAATTTTTCTCTGGCCCATTGGCACCCCTATGGGGAATACAGCCCGCCTGAGTTTTCATACCGGTAATGACAACTGGCCGGATATTTATTTATATTAACCTCCTTGATTTCAAGAGATAAAGCATAAAGGGATAAAGTGTGAAATTATCTGTAGTTATTCCTGTTTATAATGAAGAAGAAAACATCAACCTTCTTTACGAAGAGCTGAAAGGTGTGCTCAACAGCCTGGAGCATGACCACGAGATCCTCTTTGTTGATGATGGTTCAAGTGATGGCAGTTTATCTTTGCTGGAAAAAATACAAAAACAGGATCAACATACTGTGGTGGTCTCCTTTCGTCGAAATTTTGGCCAGACCGCTGCCATGTCTGCGGGTTTTGATTATGCCACCGGAGATGTGATTGTGACCATGGATGGGGATATGCAGAATGATCCCCATGATATTCCCATGTTCCTGGAAAAAATGGACCAAGGCTATGAGTTGGTCAGTGGCTGGCGTCATGATCGGCAGGATCCCTTTCTGAATCGCCGCCTCCCTTCCATGATTGCCAATAAGGTCATTTCGGTGGTTACCGGGGTTCATCTCCATGATTACGGGTGTACCCTGAAAACCTTTCGTAAAGAAATCACTCAGGGTATTCGTCTTTATGGCGAAATGCATCGTTTTATCCCAGCCATTGCCAGTGGTGTGGGAGGCAAAATTACTGAGGTCAAGGCCAATCACCGTTCCCGACGTTTTGGCACTTCAAAATACGGCATTTCCAGAACCCTTCGGGTTGTTTTGGATCTCATGACCGTGAAATTCCTGCTCAGTTATGCAACCCGGCCTATTCATGTCTTTGGTACGCTTGGCCTGCTCAGTGGTGGGTCAGGCTTTTTGATTGCCCTGATCATGACTATCCAGCGGATGTTTTTTGATGTCCCTATGGGCAACAGGCCGCTGCTCTTGCTGGCAATTCTGCTCATCCTTATGGGAATGCAGTTTATTTATATGGGCCTGTTAGGTGAACTCCAGGTCAGAACCTATCATGAATCCCAGGAAAAACCAATCTATGTGGTGCGCAAGGTTTTTGGTCGTCAGGATCAGAAAGACCAGGAAGAATAAGCATATTCATGAAAAATGATCAGAACCTGGCGGTCAATATTGTTATCCCGAATTGGAATGGATTGCGCTTCCTTCCAGCCTGTCTCGCCTCAATACAACAGCAGACTTTGAGTTCGTTGCAAATTACGGTTGTTGATAATGGGTCCAGCGATGGCTCGTTGGAATATTTGCACAAGCATTATCCACAAATACAAGTTATTGCATTGCCTGAAAACAAAGGTTTCAGCGCAGCAGTGAACAAGGGGATACTGAGCAGCACTGCTCCTTTTGTGTTTCTGCTGAATAATGATACGGAATTGGCCCCGGACTGTCTGGCTCGTCTTATGGAGGTTGCAGCAGAGCAGAAAGAGTTTGTCTTCTTTTCACCGAAAATGCTCAATTTTCATGACCGGACAATCCTGGATGGGGCAGGGGACGGCTATCTACGTGGAGGAGCCGGGTATCGTTTAGGGACTCTGGAATCAGATGGACCACTATATAATGAGCCTGGCCCGATCTTTGGGGCCTGTGCTGGTGCGGTACTCTATCGCCGCTCCTTGTTTGATCATATTGGTCTGTTTGATGAAGATTTTTTTGCTTACCTTGAAGATGTGGATCTGAATCTGCGCATCAATCATGCAGGCAGAAAAGGATATTATGTGCCTGCTGCCAGGGTGTATCATATTGGCAGTGCATCCAGTGGCTCTAAGATTAATCCTTTTACAATTCGTCTTTCCACCCGTAATTCTTTCTATGTGCTGCTCAAAAATTATCCAACCCGCCTTTTTATGCGTTTCTTACCTGTTCTTATAATCTATCAATTTTTCTGGTTCCTCTTTGCCATAAAGAAAAGGCAGATCGTGCCGTATTTCCAAGGGGCAAGGGAGGCATTGAGCGGCATGGGGCAGATGCGGAAAAAACGGAAGGAGTTAAGCAGCTATGATTCCCTGACTGTGGATGAATTTGCTGCGTGTCTGACAGCAGCAGAGAAAACCGTTGTCCGCTCCATTATGCAGAGGCGGAGTGGGGAAGGCAAGAGCAACTGGTTGCTCAAAGGGTATGTGTTTCTTTTTTGCTAATTTTTAATCGGGCTACTCAGAGACTCCTTTTCACCATTCCCTTAACGATTCTTTTGGCCTCATTGTTGTTGGCCTGTCCGGGAGGAGCTTACTTCCTATGGTTCTGAAAATGATGAAAAAGATAAACCTTGGAAGGTGAACTAATTATGATTAAAGAAATAACTGTCGAAAACTGGAAAAGCTTTAAAAAATCAAAATTTTATATCGACCCTTTAACAATACTGATAGGGGCAAACGCCAGTGGTAAATCTAATTTACTGGATACGTTTATTTTTTTGTCTCGTATTACTACGAATGTTCCTATTTCACGGGCTATTAACGGGGATGTAAATCTTCCCCCAATCAGGGGAGGCTTTGAATGGGTTTGCCGCAAACCATCAGATAGATTTACCATAAGGATGATTTTTCAAAAGTCCGGAAAACAGGATTACCAATATGTACTTACCTGTAAAGTCAACGATACAAAAGCAGAAGTGTTTTACGAAGCATTATCAATTCTAACACAATCCGGTAAAAATAAATCAGTAAAAGAGAAGTTTCTTTTTAAGACCGCAGAAGAAGAAGCCAACACTCCGGGGTTACCCACTTATTTTAGTACCGGTGCCCAAGGACGTGGAAAGCGTATTGATCTGAATCGCTCTCACTGTATTTTATCACAGGCTGAAACCCTTAACCTTCGCAAAGAGGTTGTTGAAGCTGTAAAAAAACTATTAAAGGAATTACAGGGCATATTTGTTTTTGATCCAATCCCAAGCCACATGCGAGATTATAAACCTTTTTCCGATACCCTTCAATCTGACGGTTCTAATCTTGCCGGGGTACTTGCTGGACTGGAACAGCAGAGGAAAGAGGAAGTTGAAAAAGAGTTGACATGTTATCTGAAAGACTTACCGGAAAAAGATGTAAAACGTGTCTGGGCCGAGCCCGTGGGTAAATTTCAGACAGATGCCATGCTTTACTGCGAAGAAGGCTGGAGAGCTGAGAAATATGAAGTTGACGCACGAGGAATGTCCGACGGTACATTGCGTTATCTTGCTATTGTTGCCGCTCTTTTAACACGAAAAGAAAATAGTTTGCTGATTGTGGAAGAGATTGACAACGGCCTGCATCCATCAAGGGCAAAGATTCTGGTTGATATGTTGAAAACATTGGGGAAAAAGCGAAATATTGATATTATTGTAACTACACACAATCCCGCCATTCTTGATGCTTTGGGTAACACAATGGTTCCTTTCATAACCGTTGCACATCGTGATAATAACACTGGTTCCAGTATTCTCACGCAGCTCGAAGATATCGAAGAGTTGCCCAAGCTGATGGCAGGCGGAACCATCGGCAGGTTGTCAACGGACGGTAAGATTGAACAGGCTCTGATGAGGGAGCATGCTGAATGAAAAAAGTGTTAATTATCGACACCAGTATTCTCTGCGTATGGCTTGCTGTTTCCGGAATGGATACCTGTGGCTCTGATAATGATAGATGGGATAAAGATAGGGTCCAGCTTAAAATTGAAGATGAGCAGGCAAAACAAACCACCTTTGTTTTGCCGCTGGCAACTATCATTGAAACCGGAAATCATATCGCTCAGGCTTCTCACAGCCGTAAAGAACGGGCAGATGCATTAGCTGAACTAATGAAAAAAAGTGCAGATCAAAAAACACCATGGGCGGCCTTTTCAGAACAAAGCACCTTGTGGACTGCGGAAAAACTGAAAGAACTTGCCGATTCGTGGCCGGAATTGGCTGCAAGTAAGCTGTCTATAGGAGATACAACCATAAAAGATGTGGCTGACTATTACGGGGAAATGGGATTCATGGTCGAAATCCTAACAGGAGACCAGGGATTGAAGGCTTATGAACCGGTGAAACCTATTGAAATTCCGCGACGGAGAAAAAGATGATGTTAGCGAAGCACCTGGGTTTCTTCAAAGGTGGTCCGTCAGTATTTTGAATCCTGTGTGGCCGAAGCAATGAAGGGGATTATCTGCCTACTGCCAGGGGGGATTGTAGTGGCAGTGCATCCAGTGGTTCTAACATAAATCCTTTTACTGTTTGCCTTTCCAGCCGTAATTCTTTCTATGTTTGCTGAAGAATTGTACAACCCTGATTTTAATTCCCCTGAATCATTTTATCCTCTCTGTTAAGCAATGGACTGCGAAAACAAACTCCATTGGCGTGATTGCCGCTCTACTTTTCGCGATTTTGAAGAAAACCAGAATTTATAACAACAAATGATCATTGATCATTGATCATTGTTGATTGGAGATTGTAAAGATGCCGACTACAGAAAAACTGAGAAACAAGCTTATGGCCAAGCTTACGGAGCTGTTCCAGCTGGATCAGCCGGATCTTGATTTTGGATTTTATCGTATCATGCAGGCCAAGGCGGAGCAGGTGAAATCTTTTATCGATAAAGACCTCCTTCAGATCATTGAAGATGCCTTTGGGCAGATTGATGAAGGCAGAAAAGCTGAACGGCTCATCGCAGATTAGTGGGGAACGCCATGTTCCGCAAATACTCTGAGCCTGAAATTTTCAAAATTTCTATATCCAAACGCAGTCCGAATAATGTTTCTTATGCTGTTATTGAGTCCTTCAACAAA
>NZ_JALAAI010000108.1:0-13411 GCF_052785085.1 Candidatus Electrothrix sp. | reverse complement strand
TGTAGGAAGCGCAACGCCTGTCCGTGGAAATATCTCGCTGAGGTTATCACGGCTCGGCGCCAGGGGCTGGATGTGCCTCCTCTGCCTCTTGCTGCGTAAAAAAAATGAGAGGGGTCTGAACGGTTACCCTGCCGGTGCAGATACCACTGAAGCCACCCCTCCCTTTTTAACCTCCCCGCAATCTCAACTGTCCAATGCCCGGATGATTCCCTGGCAAGGTGTCCTGACCGATGAGATTACTCAACAGAACAAACAGCCTCCGGGGTATTGTCTGCATATCCTGGCAGGAAAACAGCCGGGCGGTATCTTTTACATGCGGGCTGTCAGAAAAAGAAAATGCGGGCAGATTTTTTAAAGAAGGGGACTCACCTTTAAAAGGTGGGTGCCATGCTTTTAATTCCAACCCCTCACCTTTAAAAGGCGGACGCCATGTTTTTAAAGGTAAGCTCTCATCTTTAAAAAGTGGACGCCATATTTTAAAAGGCGGGCACTATATTTTAAAAGAAGAGGTCTCTCTTTTTTAAGTTGAGACCTCATTTTTTAAAACAGGGTCGTGACTTTTTAAAAGTCATGGCTTACTTTAAAAAGGCGAGGCTTGGATTTTAAAAGGTCAGCTGCCGCTGAAAACAGTGTCAGCCCCCTGCAATGGAAGATTCATGCTGCGAAAATAAAATGTACGCATTATCTTCCTGGCGACGATTTTCTCCACCTTTCCTGGTCTTCCTGCTTCAGTTTTAAATCCCAATCTCCTTTGATCTGGAAACAGGCGATACATATTTTGCTCCTCCTGCGAAAAAGCCTGAACTCACCTTGTTATGATTATTGAAAATTAATTGAATGCACAGTGTAAAAAAAACTGTACAGGTGGTGTAAATAACTGTACAGTGGAGACATAAGTGAATGTATATTTTGTTTTCCTGCCCTGTAGGAGTGGGATGAGAAAAGATCTCAGGTCCAGGTTGGCACGCAAGTTCATCAAAAACGGTTTTAGCAAGGTCTATGTTCTTGAAGGAGGATGGCGAAAATGGAGAGCTGACGATTTTCCTGTTGAAAAAAAGTAGCTCATTTTGTTTGCAGAATTCACGTTATCGCAATCCTGTCTCCACAGATTATTCCAGACCAGTTAAAAGCCACAATTAACCAGGCTCAGTAAATTTATAAAGGAGGAAATACCATGAAAAACTTTCTGCTGCTCGTTGTTGCCGTTGTATTAGGGATAGGTGGTGCTGCCCAGGCCGCTAATGTTCAAACCATAAGCAAAGAAGAACTCAGGGACAAGCTGGGTTCCTATGAGTACACAATTTTAGATGTGCGGGCCGAATCGCATTGGAACAGCAGTGATAATAAGATTCCCGGTGCAATCCGTCTCCCAGGTGAACAAGTTGACATTTGGGCTGAAAATTTCCACAAAAATACGCCATTGGTTCTTTATTGCGCCTGTGAAGGACTGGGCAGCAGTGGCCATTTAGCCCGTCAGCTTATGGAAAAAGGTTTTACCCATGTTTATGTCCTTAATGGTGGCTGGAATGAGTGGCTCCTGAACAGCTATCCAGTTGCTCATAAGTAGGCTGAAAGAGGAAAGGGCCTTTTTTTAGTGTAGCGGGATGAGTTTGTCCTTGGCAAGGCCTCGTCCCTGTTCCTGATCCGCCTCCCTGTAGCAAATGCGGATAGTGCTGTCTGGCTCAATCCCCAGCTGATAATAAGGTAAACGTACTGTTACTGTATCCCCGGATACAGTGACAGCGTTTTTATGCTGTTTCCCCAAAGGTTGCCTTTTGTGATTATCAATCTGATAAAGGCTTACTTTCAGTCCGCCTGAAACAGTGTTGTCCTCTTCCTGTTGTGCCACAATCCGTACCTGTACATCAATATCATATCCTTTTCTTTTCTGTTGTTGACCAAAAGGCGTGCCGCCAGTTGTCCGGTCAATGTCTGTATCCAGATAAAAACTGATCAAAGAATCAATATCCCCTTCCTCAACTGTGAGGAAATAGGAATCAAGAGGTCGGGTCATGGTGGTGGTGAGTATGAGTTCGCCCTGATCGCCTTTTGCTGAAACCTCTTTTACGTCAAGAAGAGGATTATGGGCATCTCCTATAGGGTCTCGCCAGATCAGAAGTCCATCCACTGAGGGAAGCTGACGAACAATTGGAGGCTTTGTTGTTTTCTCATCAATGGGTTTTTTTGTATCGGGTTGAGATTGGGGAAAAATATCTTTTCCCAGGGTTGTGTTAACCTCTTTTTGCACCTGTGTGATAATTTCAGGAAGCTGGGGGCCAAGGGCCACAATAGTGCCGACAAAGGCAAGCAGAGGGAGCAGGAAGCCAAAAACACCAAAAAGAACCCAGAGCCAGCCAGTGCTGGTGGGAGGTTCCCCGTCTTCAGCGCATTCTTTGAGATCATGGTAGATGCTCACCATGGCAAGAAGAAGAAACGGGCTGAAGAGCAAGGAAAGTACTGGTCCTGCTCCAGGGATCAAGCTAAGCAGGCAAAGAACAATCCCAATGGGAAGAAGTTTTATAAAGGTGTTCCACCAATGGCCTCGTATGTAGAAGCGACTGGCAAGGATTGCATCAATGCCTGGTCTGTCCTCTTTAATCATGATGCAAAAGCACAGGGACATGGAGAGGCTGAGAATCAGGCCGGGCAGGATGAAAAACGTTAACCCTGCTATGATGATACCGATATAGAGGCTTGTGATCCACAGGAGTGGAAAAACGTATTTCCAGCTTGTGATGAGTCCCTTGCCAATACTAATCTCGTCCCGAACAGTGACAGTCAGGGTCGCAGCATGACACCAGCTTATCAGGAGGATCGTTAGAAGAAAGAGCAGAGCGCCTGTGCCGACAACTATCGGATTGAGCAGGATTTCCTTGAGGTCACCTGCAAAAAAAGGTTGGCCTCCTAAAGAAATAAATGCTGCTGCTCCGCCACTGGCGAGGATGATAATGCTCAGAAGGAGTGCCAGCAATGCAACAAGAAAAATGGAAATGACCCTGCTGGTATACAGATCCCATGCCTCCGAAAAAACGTCTTTTATGCTTTTAAGTTGATACGTCCCCATACAGTCTTTCCTTGTCACATCATTCAGGTAGTGATTTTTCAGGTCACTTGATTATTCAACCAGACGTCGCACCTGCTCTTCATCTGCTCCATTCAACAGGATCTTTTTCATTCGGCTCTGCAAACCACTTTTAATGGTGACAGCAGATTTTGGAATTTTTAAAGATTTTGCCCAAAAAGCAATAACGGCTTTATTGGCCTTACCATCCACAGGTGGTGCTGTGAGCCGTAGTTTTATGGCATCATCATGCAGGCCGACAATGGCATTTTTGCCTGCCTTGGGTTGCACATAGAGAGAAAGCAGAAGGCTTCCGTCAGGTTGGGTTTGCAGGTAGGGCATATTGCGAGCTTGTATTTTGTTAATGCAAAGAGGCACCGATACTCATTAAGGTAGGTACAATAAAGCTTTGTAAGAAAATAAGCCCAAAAATGAGCAGCATAGGGCTGAGGTCAAGCCCGCCCATGGGTGGCAGATAGCGACGGATTTTATCTAAGACCGGATCAGTAACCTGGGCAAGAAATCGGACAATAGGGTTATAGGGATCTGGATTAACCCAGGAGATAATGGCCCGACCAATGACAATCCAGATATAAGCAGAAAAAGCAATGTTAATAAGTTTGGCCAGGGCCAGCAGAAAGTTTCCAAGTATAAACATGAGATGTATTGATGTATCGTAAGAGTAAAGGGTTTAAGGTTAATGGCTTGTATCTGTTCTCCCGTTCCCCGAGGGGGAGGGATGGGAGTTATATGGCACGATCTCAAAGATCAATTCTCTTTCTTTTTCAGGAGAACATCCTGACAGATTATTTATGATACATGAGGAGGCATAGGGAGTAAATAGCTTTAAAAAAAAAGTTAAAAAAGCTGATCATACTAAATATGCATTTTGTTGGGTCCGGGAGTCATTTCGCATCTTCCTGCTTACTCTTGTTGACTCCTACACTGTTCCTGTTTTCTTTCATTGGTCATCTCTTTTTGCTGGAACTTTCACCCTATAACAAAAAAAAATCATTCCCTTGAAGAAAAAATAATGCTATAAGTAAGCCCTTGTGCCGTCACAGGGGCGGGATGATCATGTAGAGCAAATGAAAAAAAGAAAGATGAAAGATGAAACGATTTAAACTTATAGAAGATACAGAAGGTACTGTTAAAGATGATATCCTCTCTGGGGTAACGGTGGCTATTGCTTTGGTTCCGGAAGCGGTTGCCTTTGCCTTTATTGTCGGTGTTTCGCCTGTTGTTGGCCTGTACGGAGCCTTTATGATGGGCTTAGTTACAGCTGTTATTGGTGGGCGTCCAGGGATGATCTCCGGGGCCACTGGAGCCACAGCAATAGTTTTGGTTTCCCTGGTAAAAACAGGTACTGATATGGGAGGCGAAGGGGCTGGTTTGCAATATCTCTTTGCGACGCTGTTGTTGGTTGGGGTGTTGCAGATCCTGGCCGGGGTTTTCCGTTTTGGCAAGTTTGTCCGGTTAATTCCCCATCCGGTCATGATGGGCTTTGTGAATGGTCTGGCAATAGTTATTTTCCTTGCCCAGCTTGACATGTTCAAGGTCAATGGGGCATGGATGCAGGGAAAGCCGCTCTATACCATGCTTGGACTGGTCGGCCTGACTATGGCTATTCTGTATGTGTTTCCCAAAGTGACGAACAAGGTGCCAGCAGCCCTTGTTGCTATTATTACTGTGGCCTTGCTGGTCATCTTTACAGGGATTGAGACGGAAACAGTCTTGTCCTTTGTCCAGGCAAAAGGTGGGGAAGGCATTAAGGCTGGTTTGCCCTCCTTTAACGTCCCGGCTATTCCTTTGAATCTGGACACCCTGTCTTTTATCTTTCCGTATGCTGCCATCATTGCGGCAATAGGTTTGATTGAATCCCTGATGGCGCTCAATCTTATTGATGAGCTGACCAATACCCACGGTAATGCCAATAAGGAAAGTATTGCTCAGGGATCAGCTAATATTGTCAATGGCTTTTTGGGAGGCATGGGCGGCTGCGCTATGATTGGTCAGAGTATTATTAATATCAAGTCAGGTGGGCGTGGACGTCTTTCCGGGATTGTGGCAGCACTCGCCCTGCTTCTGTTCATCCTTTTTGGCTCCTCATTGATTGAGATGATCCCTGTGGCTGCCTTGGTGGGCCTGATGTTCATGGTGGTTGGCGGCACCTTTGCCTGGAGTACCTTTAGTGTGTTGGATAAAATTCCTTTATCCGATGCCCTGGTTATTCTCCTGGTCACAGTATTAACGGTGATTTTTGATCTGGCCATTGCTGTGTTGGCCGGGGTTATTGTTTCTGCCTTGGTCTTTGCATGGGAAAACGCCCTCCGTATTCGGGCGAGAAAGCATATTGATGAAAACGGGGTCAAGCATTATGAGATCTTTGGCCCTCTTTTCTTTGGTTCTGTGCAGATGTTCAACAGTAAGTTTGATGTGGAAAATGATCCAAAAGAAATTATCATTGACTTTAGGGAGTCCAGAGTGGCTGATCATTCCGGGATTGAGGCTATTAATAAACTGGCCCAGAAATATGAGCAGGCAGGCAAGAATATCAGTTTGCTTCATCTGAGTCCTGATTGTCGGAAACTTATCCATAAGGCAGATAAGCTTATTCAGGTTGATATCATAGAAGACCCTGAGTACACGGTTGTTGTGGATGGATTTGAAGATTATTCGCCAGTTTAAAGACCTTCCTTTTCAGATTGTCCTTTTCAGATTGTAGGGGCAGGCCCCTTGGCCTGCCCGCCTGCTTTTAATACCTTTAATACCTCTTTCCTGTATACCCTCCCCCTCTGAGTTCTGATTGAACAAGCTTAATTTCGGTGTAATCAAGTGGATCAACCCAACCATTGATGCGGGCATCTTTCAGTATTTGATCGCTTGGTTGTAACACCCTGAGTGCTGCTGCAATATAAGAGGCCAGTTTCTTGTCCACAGTAGCGGTTTTAGCCAGCGGAAATCCTGGGTACAGCTCTGTTGAACAGGCATAAGGAAAGTCAGCATATTTTTTTTCGTTGAGAATCTTTACCTCGCTCATGTCAAGATACCCCCTTCTTGCCATGCGCTCCAGAAGACTGGACGGGATGGTGCCAGCGTCAACCTGGCCGTTCAGGACAGCCCTTACCACAGCACTGGGTTTATCGTAGAAACGCAGGGTATGGAGAAAGGGGTAAGGATCAATCCCGGTATCACGAAATTCTTTTTCTGCCATTTGCCAGCCCCCAAAAGACCAACGCTGAAGGGCCCCGAATTTTTTGCCGCTGAGATCATCTAAGCTATGTACCTGATCATTTGTTGACCGGGTAAAGAGGACTGCTCCTACTGAATCTGCGCTGTTCAGTTTCATGGTCAATACTTCACTGGCACCATACTGTTTTTTGGCACTCATGAACATGGAGGGATCAGCAGTGAAAAAGTCCACCTTTCCCTCTTTAACAGCGGGTAAAACACCCTCAAACTCCAAAGGGATGATAGTGACTGGTCTATCAATTGCCTGGGTAAGATATTCTTCAGTTGCCTCCCAGCGTTTTTCAAAGCCCAGCGGTCCTCTCCAGGAAAGGATTCCTATCCTGACTTCATCATCGCTTGTTGTTTTTTTCAGAGCAGCAAAACATGGTGTGATAACAAAGAGTAGCAGAGTCAATACTGCCAGAATTTTGTGTGTCATTGTCTCCTCCTTTCTTAAAAACTGAGTAGTTTTGCATCCTTTTTTGACCACAGAGTAAATCTTTGTCTTCTGAGTGGGTCGGACTGAAGGAGTGCGGGAGGAGAACAAAGGCAAGCTGAAAGAGTAACTCTTGCGAGTCAAGAGCTTGTCCTGATGCGGATTTCTTGTTTAACCATGTCATAGATGCCATGATGCGACATTGTTAAACAACAAGAAGTTATGGTAACCCGGCGGTCTCCTCCCGAGAGATCCGTGGCTTTCCGACACCGCCTCGCAACGGCTGTGGCTTTATCAATTTCTTGTTTATATGATCAGGAAAGTGGGTAAAAAAGTCAAGTTTATTTATAATTGGCGAGCTTTTTCTCTTGACTCTTTCTTTTGGAAGTTAAAATGGTTGAATCGTCTTTTAGTTCAAAGAATACTGTTCCTCGATATAAAAACATTTATAACAATATGTTGAATAGATCAAGCTGGCCCATCATGTAGTGGGGTAATTTTTTGCACAAAGCAGGTGTGAGTATAAAATACTCAATGACGAATTTTGCCTGTATAAAAAATAACGTGAAGGCCAAGCCTTGATCATCTGATCGCCTGTTGCCGCCAAAGAACTCACCCGGAAGAGATAATCTCCAGCATCCTTGCCACCACCTCATCCGCATTGAGGGAGGAGGAGTCAATCAGAATCGCATCTTCCGCCATAACCAGCGGGGCAATAGTGCGCTCCTGGTCGTTTCGGTCGCGTTCAATGATCTGGGCCAGGGTCTCCTGCTCATCCACCTCCTGGCCTCGTTTACGTAACTGGGCCACCCGGCGGCGGCATCGCTCTTCCGGTGAAGCATCCAAATAAAATTTCCAGGCCGCCTGGGGAAAGACCATCGTACCGGTATCCCGTCCATCAGCCACCACGCCACCGGCCTGTCCCATTTCCTGTTGCATCACGGTCAGTCGCTTCCGTACCGCCGGAACAGCAGAGACCTTGGAGGCGACCATGCTCATCTCAGGCATTCGGATGGCCGCGCTGACGTCCTCATCTCCGAGAAAAACCCGCACATCATCATCCTCCTTTTCCGGTGGGAGGAGACGGAGATCCAGCCTGCCCAGCAGCGTGTTCAGTGCCTCCTGGTGGGCAGGATTGTCCACTTCAATACCGGCCTGGGCACAGGCATAGCCCACGGCCCGGTACATAGCCCCGGTGTCCAGGTAGGTAAAGCCCAGTTTGGCGGCTACTCTACGGCTAACCGTGGATTTGCCCACCCCGGAAGGGCCGTCAATGGTGACGACCCGTAGTTTATCCGACTTCGTGTTGGTTCCCTGTTCAGGTATCTGCTCAGACATAACCCAGCTCCTTGAGACAATCTTTTAACGCAGCAACAAAGCGTTGGTTCTCCTGCTCCGTACCGATGGTTATGCGGATGAAATGGGGATAGCCGTAGGCCTTCATGGAGCGGACAATCACACCTTTATAGAGCATGGCATCGTAGAGAGCCGTGGCATCGCCCTGCACATCAATGAGAAAGAAGTTGGTGCAGGAGGGGTAGGGAACGCAGCCCAGGACCCGGACCTGCTCAGAGAGCCATTCCCGACCCGCAGCAGTGCCGTTGATGGTTTTTTCATAATGCTCAATATCGGTTAAAGCGGCCAAGGCCCCTGCCTGGGCAGGCAAATTGATGTTAAAGGGCTGGCGGACCCGATGGAGCAGGGAGGCGATCTCCGCATGCATGATGCCGAAGCCCACCCGCAGTCCGGAAAGACCGAATGCCTTGGAAAAGGTGCGCAGGGTCACCACCGCCGGAATGCCCTCGGTTTCCCGGATCAGGGAGAGAACATCAATGCGTTGTTCCGGCTCGACAAAGTCGATATAGGCTTCATCCAGCACCACAACCACTTCCTCGGGCAGCTTGCGGAGGAAGACAGCAAAGTCCTCCTTGCCGACCAGGGTGGCGCAGGGATTATTGGGGTTGTCCAGAAAGATGAGCTTGGTGTGCTCGGTCACGGCGGCGGCAATGGCCTCCAGGTCGTGGACCATGTCCTTGAGCGGAATCACCACGTTGGTGCCGCCCCGGACCTGGACGAATTTCTGGTACATGAGGAAGGAGGGGTGGCTGGTGATGACCTCGTCGTCAGAGCGGATAAAGGCCTTGACCAGGAATTCAATCACCTCGTTGGAGCCGTTACCCAGGATGATCTCTTCCGGGGCAGCACCTGTCCAGTCGGCCAGGGCCTGGGTGAGATGATAGCTGGATCCGTCCGGGTAGCGATGCAGGTTGCTCAGGGTTTCCAGAACTGCTGCCACGGCCTTGGGGGACGGTCCCCAGGGGTTTTCGTTGGAGGCCAGCTTGATGGAATCTTTGATGCCGTATTCGCGTTCCAGTTCCTCCAGCGGTTTGCCCGGGGGGTAGGGGATGATTTCGGCGATGTTGTTCGGGATGTTGAGTTTCATTATAGTGTAGTAAGAGCCATTTTATTGTTTGTTTCCGGCCGGAGCGGGCGGAAGGAATAGTCAAGAGAAGTATAGACAACTATCGTATGTTTTTGGAAAGTTCAAGGGGAAAGAGTGCAGGGGGCGGGATGTTCAAGCAGGTTGCTTTTTATATTGACAGATCGCTCAATAATTCTTCTCTAATTTCATTCAGTAAGTAAGTTTTTTCGCATCCTTCCGCTTCACATACTTCCATTTCTCCAGTGAAAAGCCACGGTAGCCATTCATTAATCAGTAAGTCCATGGCTTCAGGTTGTAATACATAATCTGTCAGCTCATACGAATTATAATGTTTTCCAATTGGCTGTATATGGTCAAGTCTTAAAATGGATGTTTTTGTTTCGGACGGAATAGGCAGGATGTCCCATATGTATTGTGGATATTCACATTTTTTTATTCGTTCAACAAAGGGTTCATACCATTTGCTTTGTCCTTTTTTTTCAGCTCCGTAGTATGGTGCGACAGTTATTGTAGGGCTTACGTGCGAACCTGGTTTCATACTTGACCTTAATTGCTTGGGTATTTCAGGTCCGCCGTCTCCAAGCACTAATGCAGGTCTTTTTTTGGATCTATGTACAGTATAACATTCCTCGCGGAAATACGGCAGAATAGCTGTCGGGAGATTTTTCATCGGATTGTAAGGATTTCTTATGCGAAGATCGGCTATTTCGTAATTAATTTTATTATGATTTCTGGCTTCATCCTCAAGTCTTCCGACGGGGATCATTGATTTGGGCATGATGTCAACGTGTGGAATGAAAGCCCATATCAAGCGGCCTGGTGTTAAGGTTTTGTCTGTTTTTTTGTCCCACCAGTTTTTATCATCAAAAAATTTCTGAAGCGTACCGTCAGGGTAAGTCACAATCTTTCCTCCAATCTTTGCTCCACGCACTTTGAGAAATTTGTAATATACCTTTATGGTCTTCCATTTCTTCTAGAGAAAAATCATTATTCATTTCCATAACGCCATTTAAAAACACTTCGTCATATCTTGGCGGAGTGGGGATAATAGTTTTTTTGTTTGCTTTTCTTTGTTTAATTTTTTCCCTTATACTGATAATCCTTTCTTTTCTCTTCTTTTTTCCTCGAGTTGTCGTCTTGTTCTCGAACGTTTCAACTTTCTCCTCTTTCGGAACTACGACACTTCTAAACTGCAATTTTTCTCCGGGACGTGCGTTTGTCATGGGAGGTGTAACATATACATAGTGTAAAAGATCATAGGTATCTGAACTAAATCTTTTTATATCCCTATTTAAAAGAGGATATATTTTGATTGGAAGTTCTTTTGTTACTTCATCCGGGAGTATATCTTTTATTGACCAACGCACGGCATCATTTGTGTATTGACTTGGAAATGTTCTTTCAATAGCACCGATGTTTTGAACTGCATTTGGTATTTCGTCCCTGTATAAAGCAAGATTCCAAGGTCCAAAATGGTAAAACTCCCAGTCTATGCCAGTATACGTATCTCCACCTGATTCTTTTGCGTAATACATATCAGCAAGATACAGATACTTAATTATATGTATAGGGCCGAGTTCGCGCCTTTTCCAGTCTTCATTCTGGCTTGCAACGGCTAACATATATTTTATTAAATTCTCTATCCGCTGAGTATTCATTGTATTGGTACGACTGGGGCTAGCTAATAATTATTCTTCTTTTTAAGGTACGAAAAAAAGGTACTTTAACACAAGTAGTAACTTGCTTTCAACAAAATTGTATTAAGTGTACTTCTCTATTTTATAGCTTTTAGCTGAAATTGCAATAAATTATATCGAAAACAAGCAGGTGAGTGCGCAGTACGTGACTTGGTTTTTTCTCTCCGTCCTGTAGTTCGTTTCAGATCCTATTCTCTGGAATATATGAAAAGATAACAGAAAAACAAGCTGGCGAATCCCGGCTCCATGAATCCCACCCAACAGAGCACCGCAGTCACCGTATTGCTCGGATCCCTCTCACCGGCCTTGTTCACCGCGATAACCCGATATTCCCACTCCTTGCCGCACTCCTGCTTATTCAGGGTGAGCTTGATTTCCAGAGCCGCGCCGACCATCATCAATCCTCAGCTCAGCAGATGCTTCCCGCCGTTCAACCCGGTAAAAGCCAGAAGAAGAGGGGATAGTCCATATTTTTCAAGTTTACCATTTAATCATGACAGGGTATAGTAAACTCATTATGAGCATCACACAAGATCAAGTATGAGGAAACGTGCTCTACTGTCAAAGCTATGTCCACCAAAGAACGCTACATCAATCTGTTTACCGATTACGGATTCAAAAAGATCTTCGGTGAAGAACCCAACAAAAATCTACTCCTTGATTTTCTCAACGAGCTGCTCAAAGAGGAGCAGGGCGAAATCCGGGATCTGACCTATTTGAAGACGGAACAGCTCGGCGACACCGATATCGACCGCAAGGCTATCTTTGGTCTCTATTGCGAGAATGAGCGGGGTGAGAAATTCATTGTCGAACTCCAGAAGAGCAAGCAGAATTTCTTCAAGGATCGCGCTCTCTATTACTCCACCTTTCCCATCCGCGTGCAGGCGGAACGCGGCGACTGGAATTTCAAACTCAAGGCCGTCTATACTGTGGCTATTCTGGATTTCGTTTTTGATGAGGACAAGGATCAGCCGGAGAAATACCGCTATGATGTCAAGCTTTCGGACATTGAAACGAACAGGGTGTTTTATGACAAGCTGACCTTCATCTACCTGGAAATGCCCAAGTTCAGTAAAGAACTGGACGAGCTGGAGACCCGGTTTGAAAAATGGCTCTACGTTATCAGGAATCTGAACAGGTTGGAACGGATACCGGATACCTTACGGGAACAGGTCTTTGAGCAGCTCTTTGCCACGGCAGAGATTGCCCGTTTTACTCTGGATCAGGTGCGCTCCTACGAGAAGAGCCTCAAGTATTATCGGGACATGAAAAATTCCCTTGATACGGCCTTTGATGAGGGGAAAGAAGAAGGAAAAGAGGAGGGAAGAGAAATAGGGAAGGCGGAAAATCAGCGTGAAACAGTTGCCAGAGGGCTGAAGCAGGGACTTGATAATACAATAATAGCTGACTTGACCGGCTTGTCCATGGAGGCGATTGAAAAGATTGCTCAGGAGATCCATGAGGAGGAACAATAAGGAAGTTCAATCCTGTCTTTTCAGTGCGGCACAAACACCATCACCGTCTTACTCAGCTCACTCTCACCGGCCTTGTTCTCCGCAATAACCAGGTACTCCCGTTCCTTGCCGCGCTTACTTGGGTTCTCTTGTGCTCCTGAGAAAAATTCAAAGAACTTTATTTATGAGTAGATACCAAAAACGAAAGACATCCATACTTATCAGTGACTTTGATGGCACAATGACCCAGCGTGATTTTTACGAGCTGCTCTGTTATAAATTTCCGCACATTCTCCAATTGGGGGCGTGGGAACAGTACGAACACAATGAAATTACGCATTTTGAAGCTCTACAGCGCATGTTTGCGTCGATCAAAAGTGATGAAAACACCCTCTTGAGCCTGCTGGATGAGATGGGGGTAGAGCCAAGACTTAAAGAACTTGTAGACAGTCTTGCACAAACAGGATGGGAGGTAACCATTGTTTCAGCAGGGTGTGCCTGGTACATCACCAAACTACTTGCTCAAAAAAATGTTGATATTCCTGTCCATTCCAATCCAGGACGTTTTGTTCCGGGACAAGGGTTAGAAATGACCTTACCGCTTCATTCCCCTTTTTTATGTCAAGATATCGGAATTAATAAAGCTGCTGTTGTTAAACATGCGCTCCAGAACTACAAGCGTGTTGCTTTTGCTGGAGATGGTCAGCCTGACCTGGCTGCGGCTTTGTTGGTTGAGCCCGATAAGCGTTTTGCAAAAGGCTGGCTTGCAAATAAATTGTGTGAGGTTAATCAAGAGTTTCATCCTTTTGAACATTGGTCAGATGTGGCTGAAGCTTTGCTCAAAGAGGCTCGCTCGTCATGATAAGAAACACTTCAATAAATATTCCAACACTGGTACGCATTAAACCAGGTGCTCTTGACCGTATCGGAGTTTATGCCGCCAGAGGCCAGTTTACAAAGGTTCAGCAATTCCCGAACCCCTCTCAAATGCTGAAATAGCATAGTTGAACAAAAATATTTTCGTAAACATTTTTTATTCGTGTTTGACATATCAAACGTTTTGGGTCAATACTCTCTGCAAAAAAAATG
>NZ_JALAAI010000107.1:0-13528 GCF_052785085.1 Candidatus Electrothrix sp. | reverse complement strand
TTATCTATTTTTCGCAACTCTTCTCTGGATAGGTGCATGCGAACTCAGAACGTGGATAGATCTCGTAAAAAACGTTGTGACCCTTAAACTATCGTGATCTTCTTTTTTTGTCCAATCTTTTTTTGTGAGGAATGAGGGGGGTGAACGGTTACGAAGAGACATGTATCAACTGTCATTACGAGCAGATTAAAAAAGTTGGAAAAATCAGAGGTGGTATCAGCATTACTGTCCCCATGGAGAGTTATCTTGAGCAATACAAAAATAATATCAACAAGTTCATTCGTTCTTTTCTTTTGATATGGCTGGCAGGATCAGCTATCCTCTTGACAGGATATAAATTTCTGCAGAGATCAGCAACAACAGTGATCAGGAGTGAAAAACAAAAAACAGCAATCCTTGACACTTTGGACAGACTTGGTGTCGGGTTATATATTATTGATAAAAACTATTTAATACGTTATGCGAACAGTACATTACGGAACTGGTTTCATTGCGAAACAAACAAGCTGTGCTATGTATCTGTTCATAAAAGAAACGCACCGTGCAAGATCTGTTATCTTGATGAAATAATCAATAAAAAAAGAATCATCCAATATGAATTAAACTTTGAAGATAAAACATTCGATGTTATCGGTGCACCATTCACAACTCATGATGGGATTTCGGCTAAAATGGAAGTCAGGCTTGACATTACAAGTCGAAAAAAAGCGGAACAGGAGCAACGCAGAACTGTAGAACTCATTAAAGCCAAAGAATCAGCCGAATCTGCTTCACAGGCCAAATCATCTTTTCTGGCAAATATGAGCCATGAGATACGTACTCCGATGAATGCTGTTATCGGCATGTCCAAGCTTGCACTTGAAACAAATTTAACGCAAGAGCAGTTTAATTTAATTTCAAAGGTACATATCGCGGCTGAATCATTGCTCAGAATCATAAATGACATTCTGGATTTTTCCAAAATTGAGGCCAACAAGATGGAGTTGGAAAACATTGATTTTCGACTTCGAGATGTTTTAGAGCAGGTCCACACTCTCATACGTCTCAATGCGGAAGAAAAAGGTTTGATCCTGAATGTTACGTGCGCTTCCTCTGTTCCAGAGACGCTTAAAGGAGATCCTTTGCGTTTAGGGCAAGTTTTGACCAACCTTGCTAACAATGCTGTTAAATTTACCCGGCATGGACGTGTTGATATTAAAGTTGATCTTCTGACAAGCTCCCAAGAAGAAAAATTATCATTGCATTTTACTGTCTCGGACACCGGCATAGGTATGAACGCAAAAGAAATTTCTGGCCTCTTTCGATCCTTTTGTCAGACAGATAACAGCAAGGCCCGACAATACGGCGGCTCCGGTCTCGGACTGGCGATCAGTCAGAAGTTGGTCATTATGATGGGAGGTGAAATCTCAGTGGAAAGTGAACCGGGTCACGGCTCCTGTTTCCATTTTTCCCTGCAGATGGACAAAGGCGACGCCCACCGCTTGTGCAGTAAACAGATAGATCAGGATAAAAAAATATCCGTGTTAAAGGGAAAAAAGATTCTCGTGGCCGAAGATAACCCTTTAAATATGGAATTAGCGTCTATTTTACTCAGAAGGAAACAACTTCATGTTTTTCAGGCTGAAAACGGTGATGAAGCTTTAAAGCTGCTGGATACTGAAGATGTGGATTGTGTACTTATGGATATTCAAATGCCGGTTATGGATGGTTACACTGCCTGCCGCATGATTAAAAGCCAAGAAAAATTTCAGCAGCTACCGGTGGTTGCTTTAAGTGCCAATGCAATGGCAAGTGATCTGGAAAAGAGCATGGCTATTGGAATGAGCGGTCATCTTTGCAAGCCTCTTAATGAAAAGGAGTTGTTTGATACTTTATTTAAGCTGCTGGGGTGATGTCTGCTGTCTTCAGCTCCAATCTGTAATCCGCACGGCTACGCAGTTTGATTTTGAGATCTGACACCGGAATGTTTTTCACGATTTAATCTTTTGTTCATGTCAAATTCATATTACGTTAATGCACTTGTTGTTAGCATTAAATCAAATATACGATTTTTTAACTTTTTATCGGTTGAGGATAGACGCATGAAAAAGGCCGTAACAATATTGATTGCAAGTTTTTTTTCAGTAGCATTTTTTGCAACAGGTTATAGCAGCGAGTATGAGTATCGCAGTGGGCATGAACGGCATGATGATGACCGTTACGAATATCGTAGCGGGCGTGAACGAAATGATGATGACCGTTATGAATATCGTGGAGGGCATGAAAGATATGAGTACCGGAACGGCAGATCCAGACGGTATGACAATAATCGCTATAACCATAGACGATACTCATATGATGATTGATAGTCATTCAAAACCATTAATATAAATTTCAACACGACACCTCGGTAGTTTTTTTACCTCCCTTTTCTCTACCGGGGTATTTTTAATTTTTGGATGCAAGAACGGATAAAAGCTGTTGAATTATTTCAGTAAATGACATGATTACAAAAAAATCCTTGAGAATATTCCAGATCGTACTCGTTGTATATCTCTTAGTTCCTTCTCCTGCCTTTTGCGACTTCAATAATTCTGGTGAGAGCAAATATGAGACAAAAGCAGAAAGCCTCTTAAAGATAGGCAATCTGGAAAGTATGACCGGAAATCAGAGGGCAGCAAAAGGAGCATATCTGGAAGCTGAAAGGCTGTACAGGGCCCAAAAGAACTGGTCAGGGCTGGCAAAGGTACTTCTCGGAACCGGTAACATGGAAAGTATAGATGGAAATCAAGATGCAGCCAGAAAAGCATATCTGGAAGCAGCGAACCTGTACAGGGATCAAGAGGACTGGTCAGGACTGGCAAAAGTGCTTCTTGGAACCGGCAATATGGAGAGTGTAAACGGGAATCTGGATGCAGCCAGAAAAGCATATCTGGAAGCAGAGAAAATTTGCAGGGATAAACAGGACTGGCTGGAACTGACCAAGGTACTTCACGGAATTGCCGAGCTTGAAAACAGAGCTGGGAATTCGGTAGGAGCTATGAAGATATATGAAGAATTAAGCGAGATACAGAACAGGGTTGTCCTGAATAAGCAAAAAAAGCCACTTCAGGAAGCAAAAATAAATCCAGTAAACAATGATGACGGTTCCTCGAAAAACATCCTTTACAATCTCATTGAAAATCTCATTGAAAAATTCTTTCCCAAAACAGGTAAGTAGTCCATTTTTACGGATACATGATCATCGCGTGACCCGGTTTTTTTTACCCTGATTCCGAACATTATCACTTCCCCATCATAACAGGGCTTCTGTTTTGAGAGGCCGTCAACCTCTATCTATTCAAACATTTTTGCTCGCTTTTCCGCCTTTCCAAAGCGATTCAGACTTAATCTTCGCAGCCTCCAGAAGGTAGTTTTTGCCTTTTCTTTTTTCTGTCAACAGCGGTTTCCTGTTTACTTTTTTAATTCAGCATGGTTAAAATTTTATTCAGGCTGAACTATGATGATTCTTTTCCTGGTTTTGCGCTTATTAACAATAACTAACTATAAAAAATGCAAAGAAATATTGAAAGGCTGACAACAGAATTAATAAGACTGCCCAAGAGAGAGCGTTTAGAACTGGCTAGATTTCTTCTTTTCCTGGATAACCGATCCTTGGACTCCGATGATATTGATTCATCATGGGAAAAAGAAATCACTGACAGAGTTCGTGCTGTTGATGAGGGAACGACAACGGGGATTGATTACGATGCTGCAATGCGGAAAATCGAACAGCGTTTTGCGTTATGAAAAAAGGTTATACTTCAGCAGGCTTTTGAAGAATTAAACGATGCTGTCGCATATTATGAGGAACACCAGCCCGGATTGGGACTAAGGCTTAAGGACGAATTTGATAATCATATCAATTGGATTTTATACAACCCCAACGTTCCCCGGGTTCGCAGCGGTGGTTATCGTCGAGTGAATCTTAAAGTATTTCCTTACTATATTGCCTACATTACTCGTGAAGATACTTTATGGATACTTGCCGTTGCGCACGGTCATCGTAAACCTGAATACTGGATCAAAAGAAAGAACAAAATCAACTGATACAGCCATCTCCTTCCCTTTCGATTTTCTTACTGTATATGCAATCTCTTTTCCCCAAAAACTGCAACCCCGCTCTGAAACCCGCATGGCTACGCTATTTGTTATTGGGCAGTGATACCTAGATGCATGCACGTTTGCCGCTAGTTGATTGTGACAAATTAATGACCAAAAAATGATATTTTGTTGTTAACAAAATTAACACCACAACATATTGCACATCTCCCTTGCATTTATTTTGATCTGTATTATTATATTCTCTAACTGTGGAGAATAAAAAAAAACGCCACTGGTTGTGCAAAACCAAGTGGCGTTGATATGAGTAGCAAAAAATAAAGTTTTTTGATAGCTGGTCATTTTAAATAATTTACTTTGTTGCTTATGTCAAGAAGAATTGTGAATGTATCGCATTCTTACTCCGCTCTAATTTAATTAGATAGGATTAATTTATTATGACTAAATTAAAAAAGATTGGCCGTGATGCAACAAATGGTCAATTTATACCTGTACATGAAGCCAGACTAAGGAAAAGTGAGGCGTTAGTTGAAACTATTCGTCCTTCTCTAATGAGGCAAGGATTACAGAAGCGATGCCTTCTCCCTAAAGCTCCTCCTAAGAAGCAGGAGGGGGTGAGGCGATCCCTTCTTCCTGAAGCTCCTCTTAAGAAGCAGGAAGGGGTGAGGCGATGCCTTCCTGATATTTCTGCTGCAAGCCGAAGGGTAACTGTAAGAGGGCGTAATGCTATAGATGGTCGTTTCATAAATGTAGAAGAAGCCAACCGCAGGAAAAATACGTCCGTTGTTGAAACTTTTCGCTTGCCAGTAAGGTTCAGTGATATTTGAAAAGAGAGCTATTGATTTGTAGTAGTAGCACAATCTTTTGTTTATGACCAGTTTGTACCGGGTCCATGTTCAGCATGTGACCCGGTTTTTTTGTGCCCTGCCTCCCCACGACTACAAGAAAATACATTTTTTATATCTGCTCATAGATTCCTTCTACCTTTTTTGTATATCCAGACTACAAAAAGGTAGTCTCCGACTATTTCCAGATAGAAAAAATAGACCAAAAGGTATAAAAAATATACTTAAAGCCAGTCCGCTGCTTGCTGCATAACGCAACAAACCTTGATCATATTGTTCTGAACCTCCCCTTCCCCTTGCAAAACGGTTTCTTTTCTGCCTTATCAGTCAATCTCCTTGTCTTTTTGATTTTCCTGCTGTACATTCAGCCATTTTTTATTGAAAGAACAGGTGCGGTATCGCGCTTTTTATTTTCCACAGGAGCTATAATGGATCAGGATAAAATCAGAAATGTGGCGATTATCGCCCATGTTGACCACGGTAAGACCACACTGGTTGACAAACTCTTTCATCAGAGCGGTATGTTTCGTGAGAACCAGGAGGTGGCTGAACGCCTTATGGACTCTATGGATCTGGAGCGCGAGCGCGGCATCACCATTGCCTCAAAAAACGGCTCATACTCGTATGGTGACTACAAAATTAATATTATTGATACACCCGGACATGCTGACTTTGGTGGTCAGGTGGAACGCGTCATGCGCATGGCCGACGGGGTTGTTTTATTGGTAGATGCTCAGGAAGGCCCCATGCCCCAGACCTTTTTTGTGGTGAAAAAGGCATTGGCAGCCAAGTTGCCCATCCTGGTCTTGGTCAACAAGATCGACAAAGAAGGTGCCCGCTGCGAATGGGTGGTTGACGAGGTCTTTGATCTGCTGGCCCGTTTGGAAGCCCCTGATGAAACCCTGGATTTCCCGGTTCTTTACGGTTCTGCCAAAGAAGGGTATATGGTGGAAGACCCAGATGACCCCATTGTTCCGGGCCAGGGCATGGAACTGATCTCTGAGATGATTGTCAAGCATGTTCCACCGCCTCCAGGTGACCAAAACGCCCCTTTGCAGTTCCAGATCAATACCATTGATTATTCTCCTTATCTTGGCCGATTAGGAATCGGACGGCTGGCCAACGGCACCCTGCGCCTGAATGAAAATATTGTGGTATCCCGTCGTGACGGTTCCATTAAACCGGTACGGATTTCCAAGATATTCAGCTTTGTCGGAGATGAACAGGTTCCCGTAGACACAGCCTGCGCCGGTGATATTGTGGCTGTGGCCGGTATGGAGGATGTCACTGTGGGTGTCACCTTTACTGACCCGGACAATCCCCAGCCCCTGCCCCTGATTGAGATTGATCCGCCCACCATTTCCATGCATTTCATCCCCAATGATTCGCCCTTTGCTGGTCAGGATGGGAAATTTGTCACCTCCCGTCACCTGGAAGAACGCCTGAGCAAAGAAACCCTGGCAGATGTGGCCCTGCATGTGGAGCCGCTCACTGACGGCGTTGGCTTTCGGGTCTCTGGTCGTGGTGAGTTGCATCTTTCTATCCTGATTGAAAAAATGCGGCGGGAAGGGTATGAATTCCAGGTCACCCGTCCCCATGTCATTATGCGGGAAGAAAACGGCAAAACCATTGAACCCTATGAATCCCTGACTGTTGATGTGGACGAAGAGTATCAGGGCGTGGTTATTGAAAAGCTGGGTAAACTTAAAGGGGTGCTCAATGATATGCAGGTGGCAAACGGGATGTCCCGGATGATCTTCAAGGTTCCCACCCGTGGCCTGCTCGGGTACCGTTCCCAATTCATGACAGATACTCGTGGCATGGGCGTTATGAATTATGTCTTTGCTGAATGGGGGCCTCATGCCGGTGAGATTCAGAATCGCCAGAACGGGGTTATGATTGTGAAAGAAAACTGTACCAGTGTGGCCTATGCCCTGTTCAACCTTCAGGAGCGCGGTATCTTGTTTATCAATCCAGGGGAAGAACTGTACAAGGGCCAGATCATCGGGGAGAACAGTCGCACTGCTGACCTGGTGGTCAACCCGGCCAAAGGGAAAAAGCTGACTAATATGCGGGCCTCTGGCTCAGATGATGCAGTAATCATCACTCCGCCTCTTGACATGAGCCTGGAAGACTGCATATCATACATCAATGATGATGAATTGGTGGAAGTGACGCCCCGGATTATTCGCCTGCGCAAGCAGAAGGATGCCAAGATTCGGGCCTAAAGAATTTTCAGATGCAAAACGATTGTAGGGACACGGCATGCCGTGTCCCTACTTCATATGACAAGGCGAAAATAAACAACCCCGGAGCTTCGCAATGAATGAAATGCTCATAGTAACTCTTTCCCTGTTCAGTGCCTTGGCCGCCTTTATGTTGCTTCCCAAGCTGCTGAACAACCGGGATATTGGCTGCCCGCCCTGAATCCGAATGTACAGCTCCGCAGGTGCGGGCTTTCTTGTCTATATCGGCTTAAAGGCCATATTGTACGGGTGAACATAGAGGCAAACAGAGGCAAATCCTTTGTGTTTCCCCTTTATTTTCCAGAGAATTCCTTAACACAACAGTGCATGTATGACCAACCAGGAATTTGCTGCAATCTTTTTACGGGAATACGATGAGGTAAAAAAATCCTGCGCAACAGGGGGACAGGCAATACTCTATCTTGATACCCTGGTGAATAACGATCCTCTTAACGCCCTTGAACTCCTTGCAGTCATTACAGAATGTTGTACAAATAATAACGAACTTGCTGCTGTTGCAGCTGGTCCGCTTGAAAACCTCTTTGTTTACCATGGCTATGAAATTATCAACGATATCAAAAAAAAGGCTGATTGCAGCGAAAATTTTCAACATGCCGTGAGCGGAGTGTGGTTGGATGAAAAAGATGATGCCATTTTTTCTCAGTGGTTAGAACTGATGAAACGCTATAATTTTGTTGGCGATAATCCCCGGAAAACGCTCAATGGTACATTGATCACCCATCCAACTAACTGAGATACCGTATTAACCAAAAGAGAAAGATAGTATACCGATTCAAAAAGATACCCCTTTAGAGAAACTGCCTGATCATAGACATGATTAAGAAATTAAGAAAGAACTATCCCACTTTCTTTTTCACAAAAAATCGTTTACAGTATTTTTTTATAAACTTCCATTCCGGCTCAACAAGCCAGGAATCAGAGGGCATTTCTGTCATCAATATTCGGGGATCACAGTATCCCTCTGCCCTGTTATCATTCTGTTAATTTTTACAAACTGATCAACAGGAAAGGAGAATTATCCTAATGCTGGTTATCTGTGAAGATTGTGCCAAAAAATACTCTATTGATGAAAAACGGATTAAAGCACCTAAGGTAAAGTTCAACTGTCGTGCTTGCAATCATCTTATTATCGTAGAAAAGCCCAAAAACATCAAGAAGCCCCGACCAGAAGCAGATATTTTCTCGGCTTTATCTGGACAAGATACCCCTGATAATTCCCCAAAAGAACAGACCAGCAGACAACAACAAAAAGAGCAGGCAGCCAGCAAATCTGCTGCCGAGTCCTCATCCACTGTCCGGGCAGCCCTGAAACATTCTGCTGCGGCAAGTGGAAAAGGATCCCCTTTTTATGTCTATCTTATATCAGTTATGCTGTTTATCCTCCTGATTACCACAGCTTTTTTTGTCCATATTTATCTTAAAACCATTCCTGATGTTCTTCAGCACCAGCTCGAACTACGAAGCCAGATCCTGACCGAATCATTACAGCAAATAATCAGACGCCCTTTATCAAGAAAGGATTATCTGCGAGTGAACAGAATGATCAAACGAGCCAGCAAACTTCCTGGGGTCGCCTATACTGCTGTTACCAATAAAAAAGGAATTGTCATTGCAGGTTTTTTTAACAACCTGAATAAATTTGAAAATCAGTTCGCTCAGAGGATCAAAGAAGAAGGATTTCAACTTGATATCCTTATTGAAAACTCCATTTCCCTCAATGAAAAATGGGCTGGGGCAAAAGTACAAATCGGTGGCGTTCCTGTCTACAACCAGGTAACAAGTTTTCCAGGAACTGGTGACAAACTGCATATCGGCTTGTATGTAGATGAAATTGATAAAAATTTTTTTAAAGCTTTATTTTCCCCTTTTACCGTGGTATTGCTGGCTTTGTTTATCCTTTCAATCTACACAATTTTTGCCTTACTTGATAAGTTAGTTACCGAACCTACGCGAACTCTGACCAATACTGCTAACCGAATCAGCCTGGGAGAACTGAATCTTGCCATCATGGCAGCAGGGCCACGGGAAATTCGGGAATTGGGATCTGCTCTGGAGCGTATGCGTCATTCCATCAAGGTTGCTATGGAGCAGCGACTAAGCTGATACCAGATACTCTATCGTTTGTGTATGAAAACTATTGCTTTCTGCCTGCTTGCTCTGTTCTCCTGTGTTGGCTCCTCAGCTGCTACAGAAAAATATCTGCTCTCTATGCCACCGCTTTTTTCTGATGAGGAAATGCGTGCTATGCTGCATCCCCTTGCGATGCGGCTTGGTGAAGAAACAGGAAATAACATTGAGGTATTGCTCTCAAAAAATATTGATAAGTACACAGCAGAGGTTCTGCACGGCAATATTGTTATTGGTTATGAAAGTCCTGCTGTTTATGTAAGCATATCCAATGTGCATGAAGCCATAGCCAGCACTGTGGTAAAGCAGCATGATTCCCTTTCCAAGGGGCTTATTATTACCCGTCCAGAATCAGGTATTTCTGAGCTTACTGATTTACAAGGAAAAAAAATCATGATTGTCAGCAGAACATCAACAGGGGGCTTTTTATCACAAAAAATCACCTTACAGGAAAAAAATATTGATGTTGAACAGGACTGTCAGCTGCATGAAGCTACTGATCAACGGGAGGAAAATGTTATCATCTCTGTGAGTATTGGTGATGTGGATGCTGGTTTTATCAGTGAGTATGCCCTGCATAAGGCCGATCAATATATAGCGCCAGGCTCTATTACTGCTGTGGCAACAACTGCTCCCCTGCCAAACTGGGTGATTTCTGTTTCTCGTACCATGCCCCAGGTGCAAAAAGATGATCTCCGTGAAGCCCTTCTTCGACTTTCTTCAGAAGACCCGGCCATTAAGGCATTAGGGATATCTGCCTTTACAAGTGCATCTGATGCGGATTATGATATTATCCGTGATATTATTAATTAACATATTGCATAAAACAAAGGTACCAAATATCTTATGAGGCTGTTATCCGCCTTTTCTGTTACCTGAAAAAACCTGTTTTTTCTTATCCATCCAAAACCATCACAACAGGTAAATGCTGCTACCACGAGAAAAACCTTACTTAACAGGCCTGAATAGCTATTATCTTGATATTGAAAAATTTATTCAGCATCTTCAAGGGGAAATAGGTTCGGGATGCCTGTACTTTACCTCAGTCGACCAAGAACTGCTCATCTATTTTGACGAGTATGATATTGTTCAAGGAATCATCCAGGAGAGCGATGAACCGGCCTTAGCGTCAGACCAACTTGCACATATCATGGTGCCCTTACAAAAGAAAAGCTTTCAGGTAACGATCTATTACCTGGATGCTGATTCCATTTTTTTCTGGGGCCAGATGCCTGCTTTTCGCCGGGCCCAAGATACCCTTACTTCGGACAAGATGCGCCTGCCTGACCTGATTTTTCGGCTCAGTCAAAAAAAATTTTCAGGCTTTATTGAAGTCAATATTAAGGGGAAAAAAGACTGTGCCGTGCTTTTCTTTCATGAAGGACAACGACGCGGTGGCTCCTATTACTGGGGGACTGGGGGCTTAAGTGCTTCTGATACAGACTATAACACCCTGCTGGGAATACTCCAGCAAAATAAAGGTACTTATAGACTGGGCTATTTCTCCAGTGATCCACTGGCATCTATGACTGTGGAGAGTTCAAGCTCTGCTGATTCAGGACAAGAAACTCTGCAGAATGAACAAACCCGTGACGGTGGGATAACCTCTGCTCAGGAAAGCGTTTCTGAACTCAATAAGGCATTAAATGCATTTATAACTGTCTTTACGCAAACAGTGAAAAGTAAAAAGTCCAAGACAGATCCTCTTATTGACCTTAAATTAAAATTTTTAGATTTTTCAGAAATATATAGCTTTCTTGATCCGTATAATCATCTCTGCAAAATTGAAAACAACGGCACAGTCACCATTGCAAAAACAATCTCTGAAAAAGATGCAGCTGAAGGTATTATTGACTGCGCCTGGATGGTTGTTGAGGATAATAAGCTCCATAAAAAATTTCGGGCCGCTCTCCTGGAAATGGAAGAGCAGGAAATTTTTCAGGCCCTGGGGATTGGACTGGAACGATAGAACTTTTAGGAAATCAACAGATTATCCCTCCTCAAGGGGAGGGATAAAATTATTTACAGGTCAAATTTCCAGCCTTACCAGCCAACTGGCCACAGGCCGCTGAAATATCTGCTCCTCTGCTCTGGCGAATAAAGACGGTATAGTTCTCCTGTCTGAGGATATCCTGAAAGCTGAGAACACGATCCCGTGCCGGGCTGACAAACTCATCCCCCTCCCCTTTATTCACAGCGAGCAGATTTATCTTGCAAGGAATCCCCTTGAGCAGGCCAGCCAGTCTGTACGCATCCTCATCAGCATCATTGATACCTGCAAACAAGGTATATTCAAACATGACCCGCTGCCGCTTCTTACCTGGATACTCCTTGCAAGCTGCGAGTAATTCTTCAATGGGCCAGCGTTTATTGACTGGCATAAGACGGCTTCTGGTGGCGTTATCTGTGGCATGCAGAGATACGGCCAGGTTGACACTGCTCTGTTCACCCAGCTCCAGCATCTGCGGCACAAGGCCACAGGTGGAAACCGTAATCCGACGGGTGGCAAAATCCAGGCCCCGTTGCTCTGTGAGCAGGGAAAGACTGGCAAGCAGATTCTCCATATTTGCCAAGGGTTCCCCCATGCCCATGAACACAATATTGGTCAATTCCTGTTTCGGGCAATGTCCCTCATGCTCCAGCATCCAGTCCCGAACCGCGCAGACCTGATTAACGATTTCCGCCCTGGTCAGGTTGCGCTGAAAACCCATGCTGCCGGTCACGCAAAAACGACAGCCCATTGCGCAGCCTGCCTGGGAGGAAACACAGAGGGTGTTGCGATCTTCCTCTGGAATCAGTACAGACTCAATTATCAGACCATCTTCCAGCTGAAAACCAAATTTCACAGCCCCATCTTGCGATATTTCTGTAATCGGATCAACAAATCGGCTCATTCTGGCATGTTTTGCCAGGACAGCCCGGAATTGCTTGGCCAGATCCGTCATTTCTGCAAAATCGGTAATGCCGGGCTTGTAAATCCAGGCCAAAATCTGGCGACCACGAAATCCAGGTTGCCCCAAGGATTCCACATACTCCACCAGTTCATCCTGAGTCAGATTCTTCAGGTCGGTTTCCTGCGCTTCAAGACTCATAGTACCTTCAGTAAATTTCTCAATATTATAAACTGCGTAACCTTTCTGGTTTTAAGAACACCGCCCCGGTAAGGGCCTGATCAATTCTTGCAAGAAAGGCATCCCGATCCTTGGGCAGGCGCCCATCCAAAGTAAAATAATTGGAAGCATGGTTAGCCTGAAACTGACAACGAAAATCTTCCAGGTCTGCCAGCAAAATACGAAGTTCTCGGAATAATCCGACCTGATCCGGCAGGTGAAAATCTTTCTCTGCTGCGGCCTTGCCCAGCTCTGTGTTTTCCAGCAACATCAGGGTCAGCACAGCAATCTGACTGGGACGGATCTTACTGAGCACTTCTGCTGTATCTTCTGAATGTTGCTGGGATAATTCACGCCCGCCAATCCCCAGCAGGCAGGTAATAGAAAGAAATATCCCAGCTTCCCGCACCCTACGTCCCGCTGCAATCATCTCATCAGCTGTTGACCCTTTCCTGATCGCCTGTAAAATCGGATCATGACCGCTTTCCAAGCCCATGTATATCCGACCCACACCAGCCTTTTTCAATTCAGTAAATTCCAGTACTGAACGCTTAAGTATATCCCGACAGTTGGCATACAGACCGATACGACGCACCCAAGGCAATTCTGTCTGTATTTGGTGGCAAAGAGCGAGCAATCGCCTCTGGGGAATGATCAATGCATCACCATCAGCAAGGAACAGCGTTTTTTGTCTGCGACAATACTGGGCTGCAAAGGCAATATCCTCAGCAATGATCCGGTCTTCCTTGATGTAAAATTTCTGATCAGGAGCGCGATAGGCCCCGCAAAAGGTGCAACGGTTATGCGCGCAGCCCACGGTGACCTGAAGGATGATGGAATTTGCCTCACTGGGCGGTCGGATGATGTTGCCTTGGTAATGCACAACTGCTCTCTGGGATCCCCGGTATTGGGTATCTTTGCACTGCCTGATAATTGCGGCTCAATGTACAAGGATACGCTGAGACTGTCAAACAGGCCCCTGACAGCCTTTCTGTAAAATGGACATAAGGCGCAATAACCCGACAGCCCTCAGGTTGGAGGCTCTCTCAGGCTCACGTTAATCAGCTTACCGTTACGTTGTATACCCAGAGCTGTTAAC
>NZ_JALAAI010000106.1:0-13709 GCF_052785085.1 Candidatus Electrothrix sp. | reverse complement strand
TAAGCAAGAGAAAGTAGTTTCATGGAAAAACCTCTTTGATTTTTTTCACAAATTATAATATTATCTCCCCAGAATGTCTATTCTAATTATGCAGAATATGGCGTTTCCCACTAATCTGCGAAGAGCCAAAAAACGTTAATCAATCAATAAATCCCAGAACAGCCTGAATAAGGGCATCCGCGCCATCGGCAATCTGATCCACCCGGGAATCCAGCATATAACAAGGCGTGGAAACAATCTTATTCTTTTGATCAACAGCTATTTCCCCTATACCGGTAGGTGCATGGACAGCCCCCATTTCACGTACCTTTGCCGCTATTGCCTCGTCCTGCCCTATGGTCAGGGTAATATCACCCAGTACCTTGGCTAACAGAACCGGGGAAATACAAAGGGCGCCAATGGGTTTACCTGCCTGATGCATGGTTGTAACAGCCTGTTTCACGTCGTCATTCACTGTGCATCCAGGCCCATCAAAAGCATAGGTGCAAAGATTTTTGGCCGCACCCAAGCCGCCGGGAATAACCAAAGCATCCACAGTTTGCGCATCAAACTCCGCCAGATCTTCAACCTTCCCCCGGGCTATCCGAGCTGCTTCAATCAGCACATTACGCTGCTCAGCCATTTCCTGCCCGGTAATATGGTTCAAAACATGATGCTGGGGGATATTCGGAGCATAGCATTGATACTCAGCCCCGTGTTTATGAATTGCCCAAAGGGTAAGGGTGGCCTCGTGAATTTCTGCTCCGTCCTGATGACCGCAACCGGATAAGATAACCGCTATTCTCTTTTTGCTCATAAGATCCTCGTTTCAGAGATAAATAATTTCCCCAGAATATTCTGTAACTCTGGCTCCATCTTCCAATTCCATGACCAAACCACCACAAGGGTCTATCTCCCGTGCAACAGCTTGGTACAAGGGGTTCTGCTGAACATCAAAGCCATATTCCACCCGCTGTCCCACTGTATCAGAGAGCTGCTGCCAATCCTCAAGGACCAAGCTCTGCCTGCCCTGCTCACAGTTTTCCCCAGCTGCTAAGGCCTGTTCCTCATCATAATGAAGCAAGCCGATAGCCCAACGCAACTCAGCCAGTAAACAGCCGCTCAATTCGGCCAAATCTATTTTTCGGGACAATTGCACACGCAAACTCGTGGCATTGTACTCTAATTCTCCTGGAAAGGTCTGATTATTGCCGTTGATCCCGATCCCAATCAGATGATAACGATCACCACCAGGGCTCTGAATGCTTGTACACAGGATACCTGCCAGTTTTTTTCCGTTTACCAGGATATCGTTCACCCATTTCAGCTGAGCATCAAGTCCGTACTGACGCACAGCACGACAGCAGGCCAGCCCTACAGCAAAGGGAAAAAAACGGGTAAATTCCGGTAACAGGATATCTGGCCAGGCCATAGCTAACCAAATACCTCCTTGAGGAGCATACCAGACCCGATCAAAACGACCACTGGATTCTGTCAGGGTATCAGCCAGGACAACAGTGCCAGCCTCTAAGACTCGCCCCTGTTGTTCTGCTTTCTCTATCAAACACTGTAAACGCACCATGCAGCGATTAAGTTGCTCATAGTGTTCAATAAGCGCTCCAACCGGAGCACCATAGGCAAGTATTTTTTGGACTGTTGCAGGAGCAAAGGAATGGGGCGCCAACCGGTCAAGAAAAACCTGTTGGTGACAACGGATCTGTTGGATAAAAGAAGACACGGGACAGAAAAATAATCAGGACAGGCCGATTACTCCCATTCTGCCTTGACCCTGGTAATAACTTTCTGAACAAGGGGAAGTTTCTCTTCAGCACAAACACCAATCAGGGGTTTGCCCTGATCCATGCTGTCACCAGGTGTAAAGTACACAGAATGAATAATCCCAGGCTCACCTGTATAATAAACCGCAGTATCCCGCTTCATCAGGGACATGGTGATAATCTCATCACCAGGCTGGATAAACACGGACCGGGCCCCCTTCTGCTCAATCTTGGCCTGGATATCCATTGAAAAATAGTAACGTGCCCGTTCCGGTGCCTCAAACAGGTATAAAACCTCCTGCAGGATAGCCTCAATGATCTCCTTTTTCTTCAACGGATGACGAATAGTGAGCAGCTTTTCCCCGGCTTCGACAAATTGACCATCCAGTTCAGAACGGATAGACGAGATGGCCCCACTGGTCTTTGAAGTGATAACCTTGGTATTACGCTCGCGATCAATCTCGTACAGTCGTGTTCCTGGTTTATGTTTCCACTCCCCAGAGGCTCCTTCAACCTGAGCACCTTCTTCAAGTAAAAAACGTACTTTTCCGGTATGGATAGCGTGCATATCCACATAATTATAGGGATCAGCCTTGTAACGAGCAAGGATCTCATCAAAATGTATTTCCTGATTAGAGGACATAGCTGTCAAATGCGTAAAATTAAAATTGCGTACAATGAAATAAATGACCTCGCCCTTGAAGGGACAGAGCATCACGAGTATATAATTACCATCCCTTCCCCTTGAGGAGGGATAATTCACATAAACATTCATTTTATACTTTCAGTTTGACAAGATAGCAAGGGTATTTTACAAATTGGCATCAGCGTTTTTTTGAAAAACCAGGAAAGAGAATGAACAACGACAGGTTATACAGGAGTGGCAAGGTGACAGAGGATTTCACCTTTAACAATAAGGTCGCAGAAGTCTTTGACGACATGCTTGATCGCTCTGTGCCCCATTATCAGACAGTGATTAAGGCCACAGCGTCCATAATTCGCCAATTAGCAGAGCAGGAAAGCGTGGTCTATGACCTTGGCTGCTCCACAGGTTCGACCCTGTTGGAACTTTCACGCCTGCTCCCGGATATGAATCTCCGTTTTATCGGCCTGGATAATGCTCCAGCCATGCTGGCTAAGGCCCAACGCAAGGCTGAGATGTTTGGCAAGAGTTCGATTATCGAATTTCATCAGCAGGACATCACCGATACCGAGCTGCTCCTTAAAGACGCCCATGTCATTCTCTGTAACTATACCATGCAGTTTATCCGGCCCATACTCCGTCAGGACTTTGTTCAACAACTTGCAACCTCTCTGCCAGCTGGCGGTCTTTTCTTTGTCAGTGAAAAAATCATCAGTCAGCACAGTCGGCTGAACAGAAGCTTTATCGACCTGTACCATGATTTTAAACGGGATCAGGGTTATTCAGAGCTGGAGATTGCTGCCAAACGGGAAGCCCTGGAAAATGTCCTGGTCCCTTTTACGCCAGAAGAAAATATCAGCCTGCTCAAGACCTGTGGTTTTGAAGAGGTAGAAATGTTTTTTCGCTGGATTAATTTTGCCTCCTTTGTGGGCCTGAAAAAGTAGGGGCGACCGGTGGTCGCCCTTTATGCATAAGCATAACAACACGGGTAGTTCCGGGCACGGCACGCCGTGCCCCTACTACGATTTTTTAACCAATAAACCGCCCCAGTTTCAGGAGCTGGGCATCCATGAGTTCCTTTTCACGGGCCCCGGAGATAACCACATCCGGGTCTGGCACATAATCCATATCCTTATTACCCCGATCATAGGGCACCGCATTAAGAATGGTCTTCATGGCATTGAGACGGGCATTATGCTTATTATTGGACCGAATAATGGTCCAAGGTGCCATGTTAGTATGGGTACGTTTCAACATTTCATATTTTTGCCGGGTAAAATCATCCCAACGACTCTGGGCCTGGACATCAATCTCTGAGAGTTTCCATTGCCGGAGAGGATCAGCCTTACGTCGATCGAAACGCTTGGCCTGCTCCTCCTTGGTCACGGAAAAATAGAGCTTTACCAACACCGTGCCCTGGCGAACCAAATCCTTTTCAAAACCGGTCACACCACGCATAAAATCATTATATTCTTCATTAGTACAAAAACCAAAGACCGGTTCTACCACAGCCCGGTTATACCAACTGCGATCAAAGAGTACTACTTCTCCACCACGGGGAAATTCTGCGACATATTTTTGGAAAAACCACTGGCTTTTCTGGTGCTCAGTGGGTTTTCCCAGGGCAACTATCCGGTAATGTTTTTCATTCATATACCTGGTAACCCGTCGGATAGTGCCTCCTTTCCCTGCTGCATCCCGTCCTTCAAACAGGATGATCATCCGCCGTTTATTGACCTCAAGATATTTCTGTAAACGAATCAGCTCAGCTTGATAGGGCTTTAACGCCTCTTCCCGATGATAGCGTCTGATGGCCTTGCGTTGATACTTATTCAGCTTAGGTGCGCCGTCAGCTAATTTTTTATGTTCTTTAAGAAATTTCTTTAAGCTGACCTCATTGCCATCAACAATGATCGTTTTGGGATTGGATGTTGCCTGCGTTTTTTTGCTGCATTTTTTCTTTTTTTTCTTTATCTGTTCCAAAGGTTTTTCCTCAGCTTCTCCCTGGATCTCCTGGATCTCCTGTTCCGCACTCTTCTCAGCGCACTTTTCTTCTGGAATTTTTTTCTGTTCAACAGCTGATGCTGTATGCAAAGGTTCTTTTTTTTCTTTGTCTTCTTTCGGTTCAGCCATCTGCTCTATCCTTTTGTTGAAGTTCACTGAGAGTTATTCCTGAAAACCAAGCAAAGTATTTTCTTCTTGTCTTATCCTCCAAAAAGATGAAACGACTGTTCTATGAACGCACTCCAACTCCAGAAGAGGAAGGAAGAGTATTATATCACCTCTTTCTTATCCATGTCAATCCGGGCAGCCTGCTACCACGAAGAAAGCAGCTTCTTTTCTCCTTGCTTTTTCTCGGTCAGGCTCTGATGAAGAACAATATTCTTTCCAGCAACAAGCGCATTTTCATAGGATTCCCTGTTCATTTGTACTGCATTCATTCTGGTGGCTCGCAAGCGAGGAAAATGTAAGCCAACAAAATTCTGCAACCCGCTATCGTGACTCATGATAAGCTGACCAGCAGTCATGTCAGCAGCCATATAGTTCTGATTACCCTGAACTGCCTGTATAGTCGCCTCTGTAGAGTGTTCAGCAAGTTTCTGAGAAAATCCCTGCAAAAGACCAAGGTAATAGCTGTTTTTTGCTGTCCGGGTATTCCCCTGGAAACGATGACGGTTTTTCTGCCAAAGAGACGCTAACTGCTGCTCAAGAAAATAATAGCAATGCTCAGCAACCGGTACATTTTCCCCACGCCCTAACAAAACAAGCGTCTTATAGGAGTCCTGACGCTGAGCATCATAGAGGGAAGAAAAAACCACCTCAACAAAAAAATAATCTCGCAAAATCCTTCCAATATTCTTCCGCCAAGTGGGAAGCTGCTTTTTCCCTGTCTGGATCTCCAGCCGTACACAGCCTGAACGCTCAGCAAGACTAGACATTTCAAGATTATGGCGATGGAGTAATTCCGTGGCCCGCTGCATGGCAAGGGTGGCCTCATGTTCATTCTCTGAACCAGCAAGGGCCAGCAGCTTATTGATCCGCCTGATAACCTTTCGCCCTTCTTCAGTCTGTTCATTGGTCGATGGCTCTGCAAGGACATCCAGCAGATCCCCTTGAGCACGATTATAGGGAAAAGAAACCCCGAGCAGCTGGCATGCCTTCTGGAAATCTTTGCCATGACCTGCGTGTTTCTTTCCCCAATATTCACAACAGACCTGATGGGCTATCTCATGCTTGAGCACCATTAATACCATATCCCAGGAAGACCTAGCTATAAGATGCTCACTGAGACGGAGAATACGCTGTTCAGGAATCCAGCATCCAAGCTGTTTTTTGGTTGCTGATATCTCAAAAATCGGGAGTTGCAGTTTGAGCTTATACTGCCAACAAATCCCCTTAAACTCCAGGATCAGCTGTTCAACCCATGCCTGTTTCAGGGCCTCAGTTATTTTTATATGTTTCATACCCTGACTCATGGGTTGCAGCCTCCTGTTCCTTGTTCTTTGGCAATCAGGCGAATTGCCTCAATTCTTTGCAATACCGGGGGGTGGGAGTAATGGAGAAAAACATGCAAGGGATGAGGGGTGAGATTAGACAGGTTATGAACACTGAGTTTTTTAAGACCATTAATCAATTCTTCCCCCTGATCACCTGTTGTCTTTACAGCCCAGGCATCAGCCTCATACTCATTCTTTCTTGAAAAAAAATTAAAAAAGATGGAGAGCAGCATGGAAACCGGTGCATACAGAAAACCAAAAAAAATCAAACCAGCATAGATTGAGACATGCTCCATACCAAAGGCTGCAAAAAGCTGCTCATTGCCCAGAAAGAGCGAAAGGATAAAAAACATAAGACCGGTTTGGACAACAGAGGCAGCCATCATTTTGAAGATATGTTTTTTTTTAAAATGTCCCATTTCATGGGCTAACACAGCTATGATTTCCTGGGGCTGCAATTTTTCCATCAGCGTATCAAAAAAGACAATCCTGCGAAAGCGACCAAAACCAGTAAAAAAGGCATTGAGCCGGGTGGAACGTTTGGATCCATCCATTGTATAAATGCCCTGGATCGCAAAATCCTGCTGGGCTGCATACTGGGTAATGCCCTCTTTAAGCTCCCCGTCTTCCAACGGGGTAAACTTGTTAAACAGGGGCATAATCAGCACCGGAGCGAGAAATTGGAGGATAAAGGTGAACAGGGTTACTGCCAACCAGCAATAGATCCAGGCCAGAGAACCGGTAATCTCAAAAAACCAGAGCACCGCAGCCAGTAAGGGACCTCCTATAAGGATAGCCAAAACTAGTCCCTTAAGGAGATCAAGAAAAAAGGTTTTACCCGTGGTTTTATTAAAACCAAAGCGCTCTTCAATCACAAAGGTGGAGTACAGAGAGAACGGGATCCCCACCAGAAAAGAAAGCAGAATAAGAGACCCTGTAAACAAGAGACCAGTGCCAATGGAACTCCAGCCAACGCTCCGTACCAGCAGATCAACAACGTTAAAGCCACCTGCCAGGATAAAAATAAGGGTAAGCACCAGGGTAACCGTATCTTGAATTACTGAAAAGCCGGTTGTCACCTTGGTGTATTTTTGGGAGGCGCAGTATTTTTCTTCATCATAGGTATCTCTGAACTCTGCAGGCAGATCAGGCTGCAGAGAACGTATCTCCAGAAAAGAGATGACCAGATCTAATACATATCCGCCCACCAAAACGAAAAGAATAAAAATAAGGTATGAGTTCATAAATCTTCTTGTTTTGTCGGTTTAATTTTTCATGTTCTTCCTGTTTGACATCTTTTCATCCTCCCTATACCATAATGATATCAGGAAAGAAAGCGATTCTCTTTTCTTTCTCTGGCACAACTCGTTATAATTCTTTATTTCTGTTAACAGAACATGCTGATACTGTTTACAATGGCTCCATTTTAAAAATTTTGACGTTGCCTTTTGATATATCAGCCAACAAGCCCCTGATCCTGGCCCCCAAGAACCGGGACAACAAAACGTGAACGTTGTATGCAAAACAGTACAAGTGCTGGCCTTAAACAACTCCGTCTCTGGTGCGTGGCAGCCTTCCTCTTCTGGTCATTGCTTTTAAGCAGTTCTCTCTGGATCTACGTTCGACATGAATGGCAAAGTGTTGAATTAATAGGAAAAAAAATTGGACTCACTGCTGTTAACAAAGACTATATCTACGAGTTATGGAATGCTTATAACGGTGGCATCTACGCTCCGATAAATGATATTAATCAGCCCAACCCCTATTTACGCGGCTTTACAGATCGTGATATTGTCACGCCAAGCGGGAAAAAACTCACACTGATCAATCCGGCCCACATGACCCGTCAGGCATACCAGCTTGAACGGAAAATATATGGAATCGGCGGTCGTACTACCAGCCTTGACGCAGTTCGCACAGAAAATACCCCAGACGAGTGGGAACGGGAAGCACTTATTTCTTTTACCAAAGGAGCAAAAAACGCCTCAAAATTGATAAAAAAAGGCGATAAAACCCTTATGCGTGTCATGATGCCGGCAATCACCCAGGAATCCTGTCTTCAATGCCATATGCGTAAAGGTGATCAAGTCGGTAATATTCGTGGTGGAATCAGCATAACCTTTCCTATGGATGGTATCATTGAACTCTTTCGCAAACAATTCAGGACAAGTGCCCTGTACCATTTTCTGATTTACCTCATAGGAGCCACAGGCCTGGTGGTCTTTTATGTAAAAACCAGCAGGCAGATCCAAAAACGGGCTGCCATAGAAAAACAGTTATGGCGTAAAACGCAGGAATGGGAAAAAACCTTTGACGCTATTCCCGATATTATCACGCTCCAGGACAGTAATATGCGTATCATTCGGGCGAATCAAGCAACCTATGATTTTTTCCAGGCAACCCCTGAAGAACTCATAGGTACGACGTGTTACAGCTTATTTCGGGAAGGAATAACACCCTGCCCAGGTTGTCCTGGAATACGTTCAAGAGCGGATGGTCATCAACATTGCAGTATGGTTGAGCATAAACTCATGGATAATTTTTTCCATATCTGTTCTGCCCCTGTGCTGGATGAACAAAAAAATCTTCAGTACTTTGTCTATATTGCCCGTGATATAACAGATAAAAAAAAGCTGGAAGAAGAACTTTTTCAAGCTCGGAAAATGGAAGCCATTGGTACCCTTGCCGGGGGCATTGCCCATGATTTTAACAATATCCTTGCTGCCATTCTGGGATACACAGAAATCATCAAACTCTCCTTGCCTGCGAACAGCCCGCTGGTGAATGATTTGGATCAAATTGTTCTTGCTGGCGATCGAGCAACAGATCTCATTAAACAGATCCTGACCTTTAGCAGGAAAAAAAAACAGGAAAAAAAAGAGCTGGAAATTGATCAGACCGTCAAGGAAGCAGTCAAGATGATGCGCTCTTCTCTGCCAGCAAGCATTGATATACAGGAAGATATTGATGAACACTGTGGAATGGTTTGTGCTGACCCCACTAATATTCACCAGATCATTCTCAATCTCTTAACCAATGGATTTCATGCTATTGGCAATGAACAGGGCACATTGCACGTCCGTTTAAAACCCGTTGACATAGCTCCTGATCGGATTGAGGACAAGCCTGGCGTCAAACCAGGTTCCTTTGTGGAACTCACAGTCCAGGACAGTGGGCAAGGAATAGATGATGTCACCATGAGCCGTATCTTTGATCCCTATTTTACCACCAAGGAACAGGGGGCTGGCACAGGGCTAGGGCTGGCTGTGATTCATGGTATTGTGGAAGATTACAAAGGATTTATCGAAGTAGAAAGTATGACAGGCCAAGGCACAACCTTTCATATATTCCTTCCGACCTTGAAGAAAAAAAGAATAAAAAAAAGCGAAAAAAACTTAGCTGCCCCCCTTCCCCGTGGCAACGAACGCATCCTTTTTGTTGATGACGAAATAGACATTACCAGTATCAGCCATACCCAGTTAAGCAAGCTTGGTTACCAGGTTACCGTTGAAACCCGAAGTCTGAAGGCTCTGGAAAAATTTCAAAAAAATCCCGATTATTTTGATCTGTTGATCACAGACCACACCATGCCGGAACTCACTGGCAGGGATCTTGCCCGCTCTCTTCTTGCGTTACGGCCCGACCTGCCGATTATCCTCTGTACAGGCTATACAGCAGCCTTTTCGGAACAGGAGGCACTTCAACTGGGTATTAAAAAGTATATTATCAAACCGCTCTCCACAAGGACATTAGCAAAAAACGTCCGGGAAGTGCTGGATACAGCCCAGGAACAAAAGTAAAAAAAACATTCTACTCCCTGGCCGCTGGAAGCTCAATATACACCGTTGTTCCTTGCCCCGGGGTTGAGGCAACATCTATAGAACCTTGATGCTGATGGATGATAGAGGAGGCAATGGTCAGACCTAATCCCATTCCTTTGCCGTTTCCCCGGACCTTACTTGAAAAATACGGGTCAAAGATATTGGAAAGGTCTTGCTGCTCAATACCGCATCCCTGGTCCTGAAGCGTTATCCTGATATATTTGCCATTGTTTGGTTCGTAATGGTCAGGCCCGGAACGGGTTATATTCTCAGCAGTCAGAGAGATCAGCCCTTGTGCTTGTGGGTCCATTGCCTCTTTGGCATTCAAAAACAGTTCGCGAAAGGCCAGATCCAACTGGCCCGGATCAATATATGCCATCCATAAATCCTGTGAAAAATGAAATTCATGAATAACAGGAGAATCTGCAAGAACAGCCAGGCAGCTGGTGGTGAGCAGGTCACCAAGAGGAGCTGCCTGACGCGCTGGGGGATCAAAATTAGAAAACAAAAGGAATTTTTGGGTCAATTCTTTTGCCTGGACAGATGCTTCAGTTGCATAATTCAGGAACCCGACAGCGGTATGGCCTGCTTGCAGATTCATACTTGCAAGCTCAATATTACCAACAATTCCCATAAGAAGATTATTAAAATCGTGCGCTATACCTCCTGCCAGGGTTGCAACCAGCTCCATTTTGCTGTTTTTCAGGAATGTTGCTTCCAGTTTTTTTCGCCGGGTAATATCAATACAGTATTCAATGGTCTGTTTTTTTTCCTTCTCAGTCTGCGGGGCTGCCACAGGATACGTATGCACCTCCAGAATACGTTCATTGCCTTGACTATCAGGGACATTATGCTCAAGTAATACTGGTTCCTTCTGATACAACAGCTCCTGTAATGGACACGGCAGACCATTTTTATGACAGGGCTGGTCAAAACCATGCAGATACTCATAACATCTTTCCCCATCAGGATGCCCCTGCCCCTTTTCCCGTGTTGCCTTATTAGCCTTATTAGCAATGGCAACCGTATAGTCTGCAACATTCACCACCATAAAAGGGTGGGGAAGCGAATTGATCACTGTGTGAAGAAAATCATTCTGTTGAACAATCCGGGCACTTCGTCGCACCACCTCTTGTTCCAGATGATCACGGTGCTGCCGTATCTGCTCTTCGGCTTTTCTTCTCTCCTTAATTTCTCTTTTCAGAAGTACATTTTTCTGATCCAGTTGAGCTGTTCGCTCTTTTACCTGATCCTCCAGCAGATCTCGCTGCACAGCCAGCGCAGCAAGGAGTTCCTCCCGTTTTAAGGCGATATTCCATTTTTGAATGAGCGCACTGGCGGTCTGGCGTATTTCTATGGCCTCAAAAGGCTTCTTGATAACAAGGAGATTATCCTTGGCAATCAATGCATCACTGATCTCTTGCCAGGAATAATCAGAATAGGCTGTGATAATGACATACTGAAGCCGATCATCCTCCATTTGTAACTTTTTGATTGTCTGCAACCCGTCAAGCCCCGGAGGAATCCGCATATCCACATAGGCCAGGGAATATGGTCGTTCTTCCAGCCTGGCCTTGCGAACCATTTCCACAGCTTTATCACCCTGAAAAGCGGAATCAACCTCAATGACATGCTCCATCTCCTGCGGAGCGGTTTTCCCGGTAATACCGGCAAGCAGACTATCCAGGTCATTCTTTGCTGGTGGCGGCCGGAGAATTTTTTTTATATCATTGTGTATTTCCTCATTATCATCAATAATTAAAACCCGCCGCACACCTTGTGCTATCACTGTCACTTTGTTCCCCCTTTTTTAATGACAGGCAGGCGCATCCTGAATGTTGCTCCCTGCCCCAATCCTGCACTTTCTCCTGTCAGATTTCCTCCCATTTCCGCTGTCAGATTGGCGGCATTATGAAGGCCAAAGCCGTGCCCACCCTTCTTGGTGGTAAACCCAAAGGTAAAAGCCTGCTGGATAATATTTTTCTGTATTCCTTTACCGTTATCCCTCACCTCAATGATGACCTCATTGCAGTCGGCACAGGAATACGTGCTCAGGAAAATTTTCCGTTGCTCAACCGAAATACCGTTAAAGGCATCCACGGCATTTCGGATAAGATTACTGATAACCTGTAGCAGCTTATGTGGTTCTCCGGTCATAACCTGTTTACATTCATAATGCCGCTCCACCGTGATGCCCTGCTTATCCAGAACATCCTGAAAAAAATCAAGACTTTCTTCCAGAAGAGAAGATAAATTAAACTGTTCCGTAAAACGAGTAGGCTTTATGGTCTCCTGCTGACTGCGAATGATTTCCGCAATACGGCGAATATGATGGAGTTGACGACTTGCTTCGGCAAGCAGGAATTCCCGTTCTTCAGCCAGTTTTTCCGAAAGTTTGGCAAAATAGGAGGGCAGCATTCGCCCTCTGGAATCATGTACGCAAAAATGTTCGAGATCATGTTCATGCTCCTGTATCAGGCGGACAATCTCAGGAAGACTGGTACTACTGCTCTTCTGTACAGTTTCCCGAATCTGTTCGGAAGCAACCGAAATACTGTTCAGGGTGTTGCCCACATTATGGAGCACTTCCGTGGCCACCTCAGCTTTTCCTGCAAGATGAGAGGTAGTGAAAAGCTCCTTCAGAACCTGCACATGCTGAATGGACAGATCGCAGATTTCCGACACAGCAAGTGCGGTATTAATATATTGATGAATATATTCAGGGCAGGAAACCTGAGCAACAAAAAGCAAGGCTTTTACCTCACCCTTACTGCCTATCCGTAATAAAAAGGTTCCGAGTTCTTCATCCAGGAGTATGTGTCTTTCCTCGCAGGCATAAAACTGCTCTGCTTGCAGCTGTTCTTCCGCTGTCAGATCCGGTGCTTGGTCAAAAAGCACCTTTGTACCGTTTACTGGTATAAAATGTATCTTCTGCGGATCAAAGAGCATGGTGAATAGCTCAAGAATAGCGGAAATAACTTCTGGCCTGGACTTGGCCCTGGTGACCAGACGAACAAGATCCAAAGTCATTGCTGATTCAGCAGCCTGACGCTCAAGATCTTTTTTCTGTTGTCTGAGTTCCTCTTTTTGATATTTGGCTCTGCATTGCGCCAAGGTACGTTCAAGGAACTCCAGACCAATGGGCAGGGTGTCAACAGGAAGTTGCAGAAAAGCTCCAAACTCGGCAAGATGCTGCTGGGCATCCTGATCTGTGCCAGTATCAAGGAGGAGCAGCTTCCGCAAAGATTCCCCGAAAAATTCCAAGGCAGTCGGACGATCAAAACCCCAGACTTCAATATGTGCTCGCCAACGCCTGAGCCAGCCCGGACTCAAAAGATAGGTGCCGTTCTGCTGTAAGGCATCAATAAGCGTTGGATTGAGCAGCAGGTGATGGCATTGTTCTTGTTGTCTGATGTGACATCGGGAAACATCTGCCTGGGGGATTTTCAGCTTACGCAGACAATAACTGCCAAAGACCACCACAAGGTCTGCTGGTGTGGACTTGATCGTCTCAGTAAGTTCAGCCCAACGTACTGGCACGGAATTGCAATGGGAGGGAAATGATCGAACTTCCACGTATAAAAAACCCCGCTGCTGAACAGCTGCCTTGACTTCAGGAAAAAAATTTTCGCAGACAAGAAAACAGAATGTTAATGGCACCTGTCCTTCTCCTTCCCGTGTTGTTGATAAACAGGGTAATTGCCCCAGGTATGCACGGCATCTGAGACAGCCAGCAATATTTCTTCGCTGACCTGCCAGGGAATTTCACCGTTATCAGCAAGAATGAAACCGCCGCCTGGGGCCGCAGTGGCAATGACCTCCTGCACGGTCTGTTCGGCCTGTTCCTTGGTCCAGCGGCGCATCGGGAGCATTCCCAAAAAGTAGGTCAAACCACACTTGCTGCCTTGAGGGAAAAAATATGCTCTCTCAGCATGTTCCATCGACCAGCTTTGTAATGCGCCCGTAAATACAACATGGCCTCCGCTGTTTC
>NZ_JALAAI010000105.1:0-13723 GCF_052785085.1 Candidatus Electrothrix sp. | reverse complement strand
CTTCAAGAGAAATTCAGGATTAAGGTTATAACAAACCAAATCAAGCATTCAATGAATCTGAAGATTGAAAAACTTCAGCGAGCCGCATGAAATGCACCTATTCAGAGGGAAAGGTGTCGTTTTTGAGTAGCTATGGATACAAACCAAGGACTATTTATATTCATTGCTCATTTGAAGCATAACGGTGTTAATAAATAAAAAATAGAATCATGATTATAATAGAATAGAATATTAACCATGCTGAATTAAAAAAGGATAAAACGGGGTACAATAAAATATCTCATGAAAGAGACTTCAATATTTCAAAGATGATTGGATAGTCCCAACTACCATCAATCCTCATGGAATCAGCCCCCTCAACTCGACCACCTAGTATAGGTTTTTTTTCATTAATAGATATTTCATATGGGTCAATTGTTTTATCACATCCAAAACCGTATGCAGTCCCAAATTTAAGAGTTCCTTCTTGACGAGCTTTCTTTACATTGAATATTCTGTTATCCATAACAACATTTCCATCATTGTATATTTTAACAGTCTTGAATTTTTCACCTAACAATTTAGGGCTAAAAAACTTATATGAAATATATTTTTCTTCTTTTAATTGATTTAAATAGCTTTCTAATCTTTTGCTGAATGTTTTTTTGTTCAAATAGTCAAAAACATTTTTCATGTTAGATTTTTTTTCATCAACCTTTTTTTTATTTATGCTGAACATGGCATCGCCAACATGTAATTCAAACATTGAATCATCGACCATTCTTATTGAAAAATGGAAGTATTCATCTTTTGAAAAATTAATTGAAACGTTCTTAATAAAAAATCTCAAACTTTCTATATTGCAATAATTGTATTTTTTTGATTTGAAAATAAAATTGTTATCATTAAATATGAATTTATCAATTTTAGTCGGAAAATTAATAGTATTAGTCATTACAGATTTCCTCCGTCCATATCGGGATATCTTGTATAATAAATCAGGTAGTAAATCAAGGACAGCCCCCCGATTAAACACCAGCGATTTCAATTTGCAAAAAATACATGTTGAACTAAAAAAGTCAATAAAAAGTAATCATGACGGTATCACATTCCAAAATCATAAAGGCCGTAGCTATGCGGGTCACATGTTTGAATCGGCAATTATATCAATTTGATAAAATAATACTGCAATAGCTAATTCTCACGCCTCCACCCCGGCTTTCCTCAATCTTCTGATAACCGCTTCGGCAATATCATCCGCTCCGGTTGGTGTGTCGGTTTGCGGTGCTGCCAAGTCCTGGATAATCTCCCCTTGTCGCTGCCCGGCCACCTCCCCATAACTGAAAAAGGTGGTCAGTACCTTCTCATGCCCTAAATTCTGGCTCCACGCCTTGAACTGCTCAGGTGTCCTCTGCACACTTCCTCACCGAGCCGGACAAGAGTGTTGCGGAAGCTGTGCGGTGTGAAATACGGCAGCCCGGCGGCGGTGAAGGCTTCCTGAAACAGTCTGACAGAAGAGAAAAAGAGAAGGGCTTTTCCTGACACAATTACACAGGAATTACACACACGGAAAAAAGCAAAAGAAAAGGGGTCACAGCCGAAAAGTCGTAACCCCTTGAAATTTTTGGTGCCCGGAGCGAGAATCGAACTCGCACAGTTACAAGAACCGAGGGATTTTAAGTCCCTTGCGTCTACCAGTTCCGCCATCCGGGCTTTTGGTTGGGCAATTTTACACTGTTGGAAATGATTTGTCAATTAATGTGGTGAGAAAGAAAAGAATGGTTCATAATAGGGCCTCTTTGTTATCAGGAGGGGTGCTGCCAGGTTTTCCGGGATCAGCCAAAGCTGTTTGATTCATTCACGTTACTGCTTAATAATGCGTAAATATATTTTATTTATTGCTCCGTTATTTATATTTTTAGTTATCGGTCCTATCGGTTATATTTTTCTGGAGAGAACCAGTTTTCTTGACGGCCTTTACCTGACTATTATAACTATCAGTACTGTTGGCTATGGAGATATCGCTCCAATCACTGCGCCAGGCCGGTTATTCACTGTGCTCCTGATTTTTTCCGGCGTTGGTTATGTTATGTACATCTTCAGCCAAATTACTGAGGTTATGGTGGAAGGGGGTGTGCAACGTTTTGTTGATAAGAGAAAAATGCAAAAGAAAATGAAACGACTGCAAGATCATTATATTGTCTGTGGCTTTGGACGAATCGGCTATGAAATCTGTTCCATCCTGCGGGAGAACAACCGTTCTTTTGTAGTGGTTGAAAATGATGACGAGGTACTTCGGGAGCTTGATGAACTTGGATATATTGCTCTTCAAGGGGATGCCTCGGATGACGATATCCTCTTAAAAGCCGGAATCAAGACAGCACGCGGCCTGGTTGCAGTGGTCTCTACTGATGCTGAGAATCTCTATATCACCCTGACAGCACGGGGAATGAATCCAGGACTCTTCATCCTGACCCGCTCCAGTGGAACCCCTGGCGTTGCCAAGAAGCTGGAGCGGGCAGGGGCCACCAAGGTTATTTCCCCGTATTCCATTGGGGCACGAAGAATGGCGCAGCTCATTGTGCGGCCCACAGTGGTCGATTTTCTTGATCTGGCCATGCAGGCCCGTGAGCTGGGGCTGTGTATGGAAGAACTCCTGATTACAGAGCAGGCCTCCTTTGTTGATAAAACCCTGATGCAATCCGGTCTCAGGGAAAAATACGATATAATTGTGGTAGCTATTAAACGGCCTGATATACCGATGATTTTTAATCCCGGCCCAAAGACTGAAATCAAGAAGAATGATATCCTGATCGTGCTCGGAGATAATCAGCAGATTTCAGCCCTGGAAAAAACCCTGTAGGGGTGTTCGCGAACCGCCCCTACACAAACGTCGGTTTTTCTACTCGCCTTTACGCCCGATCAATGCAATCCTGCATTTCCCGAACTGCCTGATCCAGCCCCACAAAGGCAGAGCGGGCAATGACGGCATGACCAATGCTCAACTCCTCAATACAAGCAATCCCTGCTATGCGGGTGGTGGTCCGGTAATCCAGACCGTGCCCGGCGTTGACCCGGAGGCCTGCTTCAAAGGCCAGTTCTGCCGCCTGTTCAATCAAACGAAATTCCTTGTCCTGTTCTTTTTCATTTTCCGCATCGCAGTAACGACCTGTATGCAGTTCCACATAGGTGGCACCAACGTCCTGGGATGCCTCAATCTGCTCTGCATCAGGATCAATAAAGATGGAAACCGGAATACCTGCTTCGCTCATCTTCTTAATGGTTTTACGCAATTTCTTTTCATTCGCAACAACGTCCAGGCCGCCTTCGGTGGTCAGCTCTTTCCGTTTTTCCGGGACCAGGGTGATCATGTCTGGCTTGATCTCCAGGGCAATTGCCACAATCTCTTTGACATTGGCCATTTCCAGGTTGAGCCGGGTTTTGACGGTCTGGCGAAGCAGGTGGACATCCCTGTCCTGGATATGACGACGATCTTCCCGAAGGTGAACAACAATGCCCTTGGCACCGGCAAGTTCACAGATACCGGCAGCAAGGACCGGATCAGGTTCTGCACCTCCTCGGGCCTGGCGGATAGTGGCAATGTGATCAACATTAATGGCAAGTTGCGGCATTTTTTTTCTCCATATGTGGTGATGTTGGATTGAGTGAAAGAGTTCCTTTTCTTGGCTGAACATAATTTCAGCCTGTTCATTAGAAATTTCATGGTCATAGCCAATAAGATGGAGTAGGCCATGAATGAGCAGCTCAGTCAGGCGTTGATGGAGGCTGATCTTTTTTTCCAGGGCCTCTCGTTGTGCTGTTTCCACTGAGATGAGAATATCCCCAAGTTCCTGGCTGCTCAGCTCAACCGGGACAGGTACTATAAATTCTTCAATGTTCTCAGAATCCTCTGCTGAAGGGAAAGAGAGGACATTGGTTGGTCCTGCCTTGGAGCGGTACTGCTGGTTATAGGCTGTCATGGCAAGGTCATCCAGCAAGACAACACTGACAGTGGCTTCAGCTTTTCCTATTTGCCGGAGGAGGAAGAGTACTTTTTGTTCAAGCAGTTCCTCGTTGATTTTTGGGTGGATCTTATAGAGTTGTGAGACGATATTGACAGGCATGGATATAAAGTAGGTGGCATGGGGTTGCGTGATGCATACTGCAGGAAATATTGGGCAAGAAAGATTCGAGAATATAGCAGAGTGCTTTTGTTCTGTCAACGGAATCAGCAGGCTGGGCTAGTCTGATCTGATAAAATGTTCTCCTTGTTTTTTCAGGAAAGAAGGTCTCTTTTTGTTGGATGAATATTCCCATGAAAGAACAACTTCTAATTGCTTAAGATGGAACAGTTTTTCCTGCTTGACAATTATTGGCTGCCTCGCTATATATATTTTTACTTTTTTGTAAAGATAAGGTTATATAGATCTAGCAGTGCCTGCTTTCACAATCTGTTCTCTCACTCTGAAGGTGAGATGTAAAAAAACTCATATCAATTCATGTCCGGCATGTTGCCTGGCAGTTCAATTAATTATTGTAAAAAGGAGAGGTAATGAAAAAGTCAATCCTGAAAAATGTTGTCAGCGCCTGTTGTCTTGTCACCTTGGCTGCTGCTCCTGCTCTGGCCACAGACATGAGCATAGATGACGCTCTGAAAAAGTTGAAAGACGGTAATACTCGTTTTGTCAACGGAAAATCTCAACATCCCCACACAGACACTGCCCGACTCATTCAGGCAGGAAAAGAAGATCAGGGCGACCATGCCTATGCCACTGTCATCACCTGTTCCGATTCCCGTGTACCGGTTGAGCGTATTTTTGATGCAGGTATCATGGATCTTTTTATTATCCGGGTTGCCGGTAATGTCATTGATACTGATGAGGCTGGTTCTATCGAATACGGTCTGGCCCATGTCAATACCCCAGTCTTTGTAGTTCTCGGCCATACCCAGTGTGGTGCAGTTACTGCGGTAACCAATGAGGTGCAAGGACACGGTCATGCTCTGGAATTAAATATTCCACCTCTGGTTGACAACATTGAGCCTGCTGTTAAACGGGCTATGGAGCAGCATCCCAAGCTGGCAAAATCTCATGATATTATTCCCTATGCCATTAAAGAAAATGTTTGGCAGGGTGTAACCGACCTGTTTATGCGCAGTGCATCTACCCGTCAGCTGGTAAAAGATGGCAAGGCCAAAGTTGTTGGAGCAATCTATGATGTAGGAACTGGTAAGATTGAATGGCTGGACCAAGGCAAGGTTGATACCATTCTGGCTGAGGTTGAAAAGAATCCTAAGCGTCAGATGGAGGCTATGGCTGACTGATGTCTTAAGCTGAGAAACATCTGTTGATGTGGGGGCGTGATTCCGAGGAATCCGCCCCTTTTTTTTCGGTCTGGAGAGGAATATGAATAAGAGGAGCAAGAGGAGCAAGGAGATCAGCGGAATTTTTCTTTCCCTGCTTCTTTCTCTGACCATTTTGAGCGCGATATCGCATTCGTTGTATGCCGGAGAGGCTGAAAAATCAAGACAGGAGCCGTTGTTCTCCCTTGATTCTCAGGCCCAGCCTGTGGTTTTTTCTGGTCAGGAGAAAATGCATTTTTCGGTCTCCTGGTCCGGCGGGGTAAAGATTGGTGATCTTGTTCTGACGCTCAGCCCCCATTCGGCAGGACAAGGTTTAGTGATCAAAGCACGGGTGACTGATTACGGCTTGTTCCATTTTTTTTATCCTGTGGATGACACCTTTACCACGCTTATTCGTAAACCCTGGATGTTGCCTCATCGTTATGAAGTGCATCAGCGTGAGGGGAGCAGGGAAATACATCGGCTCACTTTGTATGAACAAGAGCAGGGTAAGGTTTGGTATCGGAAGCATCAAGATCCACTCACACTTTCTCAGGTTGCCGGACCGGTTTATAATGAGTTTTCAGCCTTTTTTATTACGCGGGTTTTGGATTTCCAGTCAAATAAGGAGCAGGTTATTCCTGCCTTTGTGGATAAAGAGCAGCATAAGGTTGCTGTAAAGATCCTGGGGCGAGAGAAAAAAGAAAGCATCTTAGGTCAGAGAAAGACCATCAAGGTGATGCCGGAGATGCATTTTAAGGGCTTATATGAGAAGGACGGTGATACTGTTTTCTGGCTGACCGATGATGCCTGCCGGATCCCGGTGGAGATCAGGTCAAAAATTCTGATTGGCTCCTTGGTTGCGGAACTGGTGGCATATTCTAATCCGGCGTGTCAGACCGTATCAGCTCCGCAAGGTAATAAGGAGTAGACTGCATGGAGTATAGAACAGGATCAATAGGGCGGGTACTGACCATTCGTTTTGATCATGGGGAAGATTTTCTCAAAGGATTAGAGGGGATCTTGCTGAAAGAGAAGATACAAAGCTGCTGGTTCCAGGTGATTGGGGCTCTGGATAAGGCAGGGGTGGTGACCGGGCCGAAACAACCGGTTGTCCCGCCAGAACCGATCTGGCAGGATGTGGACGAGGTCTCTGAGCTTCTTGGCTGTGGTTCCGTGCATATGAATGGGGATAAACCAAAAATCCATCTACACGGGGCCTTGGGAGAGCACGGCAAAACCCTGACCGGCTGTATCCGCAAAGACAGCCGGGTCTATCTGGTGCTTGAGGTCATCGTCTTTGAACTCCAGGGGATTTTTGCTACCCGTCCCTGGGATGAAGCTAACGGGATCAGCCGCCTGGTTTTTTCATAACCGCTGTAGGGGCAGGTCCCTGTGCCTGCCCGATATGTAAGGGCAAACACAGGGATTCGCCCCTACGATACTTGAAATATGGGGCGAATATTTTTTGTTGAATTCCCTAACAGGCCACTTCTGATTTTGGATGTCCGGTTGGCTGCTCAGGATGATTCATATGATGATGGAGCACCTCTGCTGGCAAATGGATATCGAACAGGGCATTGACGATCTTGATCAGGAAGAAAAAGGTCAGTAAGGGCAGGAGAAGCACCTGAATAAGGAGAATCCCCACATAGAGAAAGGTGAGGGTGAGCAGGTTTTCAATCATCCCTCCCATATTACTGGCCACCGCAGTAAAAGCTTGCTTGAATTCACTGGACTTTTCCTTGAGAAAAGAGGCTGTTCCCAAAATCCCCATGTTGGGCAGGGAAAACTCCTTGAGTTTATCAAGTTCTCTGGACTCAAAAGCCAGTTGCTCATTAACCTGTTCAATCTGCGGTGCAAAAAAACGGGTATTAATAAAATCATTGGCCAGTGCAGAAAGCGGCAGGAAAAAACGAGCAATGACGATGAGCAGGGCAAAGCGGGTTATGGTTTTATGGAGAAAAATAAGCTTGGTATTATTGAACCAGATCAAGGTGGCAAAAAACAGGAGAAAAACAGCAAGCACGGTAGGTGCCAGGGAGATTCCGATCTCATAGGCGAGTTTTTGAACCCCTAATGAGGCGATTGCCGTCACCAGCACATCGGAAAGGCGCTCGGTCATATCATCAATGGGGTCCAGGGCCTGTCCTACGGCTAAGGATAACCCCACCCCGGCTGGTTGCAGGTGCAGGTTTGATTCCTTAATAATGGAAACAGAGGCATTAATCACCCGGCAGGTTGCATAGGAGATACCACCTTTGCTGATTGCCTCGCTAAAATAGCTATCTGTTGGCCCATCCAGAGCTGGGATCTTCAGACCAGGCAAGAGAAAGAGCAGGACCGCGACAACAAGTCCTCCTACTGAAAGTATAATTTTTTGCAGTAAAGCTTTTTCCATCTTTTTTCCTCCCATATAACTCTTCCATCCCCCCTGGGGAGAGATAATAAAATATGAAAGTTGATTGTCTGGGTAAACAAGCTACCTGACACTTTCATATAAAAAGCCTCTTGCTTTTGATCAGATCATTCCATCATATGAATACGTTCGCAATCCGGGCAGATCCAGGTGGGGCCGTTACTGATGCCCCATTTATTTTCCGTAAAACATTCCGGGCAAATGGCAAAACCACAGACACAGCTCCAGCAAAAGGGAAACTCTTTTGTACAGCAATGACAGGTGTTTTGTTTTTTTCTTCTTTGCCGACGTGTTGTCCCAGCGTGAGTTGTCATGTTTTTCTTTATTATGAGGAATGTAATGCCTGTTAGCGATCATGTTGACGAACATGTTGGTGAAGATAGGCTATGTCACTGGCCTGTACTTGTCCCTGATCCAACAAAGCCAAACCTGTGCAGGTTGCGTTGAGGAAATCCCAATCATGGGAGATGATCATATAGGCAATATCCAAGCTGTTAAGGATGTCAATCAGTCGCTCCCGGATGTCTTTATCAAGATTATTGGTTGGTTCATCCAGCAGCATGGCTTCCGGCTCCATAGAAAGGACTGTGGCCAGGGAAACCAGTTTTTTTTCACCCCCTGAAAGACGGTGGGTCACCCGGTTGGCAAGATCAAGCAGGCCCAGATCCTCCAGAGTCTTGTTGGAAATCTCCAGGGCCTGTTCCGGGCTCTTGTCAAGGTTTAAAGGCCCAAAGGCAACATCCTCAATCACTGTAGGCGAGAAAAGCTGGTCATCTGCGTCCTGAAAGACCAGGCCAATGCTTTTGCGCAACTCTTTGAGATCCTTTTTGCTTTTGACCTGCTGTCCTTTAAAAAGGAGGTTCCCAGCTGTTGGTCGATGTAGGCCCATGAGGAGATGGAGCAGGGTGGTCTTGCCACTGCCATTAGGGCCGATCAGGCCCAGCCGCTGCTTGTAATTCAGGGAAAGGTCAACCTGCTGGAGAATATGTCTACCACCAGGATAGGCAAAGGAGACCTGATCCATCTGAACAAGGGGTGGCGTGGCAGGAAACATGGGGATATTTTTTCTCTGTTGTAGGTGCAGACCTGGGGGCTGCCCTTTTTTTGGGGATGACGGCAAGGGTAAACACACAGGCTTATCCCTACAACCCATAAAAAGAGCGAATATATGGGTTCATTACCAGTGGCACCGAAGTAGTTCACTCAATATAGGCTTACCATTTTTTGCCACGGTTTTCAAATCCTCTTGTCTGGAAGGAGAAAAAGGCGGCTGCCTGATAAAGATGATACTGCAATAAAAAAAACGCCGACTTCGATGAAGTCGGCGAAAGAGATGCTGAGGCAGAGGTGCATATTCTGAAGATCAGGCCATGCACATCGGGCTGGGCAGAGGTGGCAGCAGCGGTGGCAGGTAGGAGGTTTTTTTTCTTTTTCTTTGGGGCAGTTGTGTCCCCTGAATTACAGGTTGGACAGTATTGCCTCGTTTGCAGAACTTGACGTATTCCCAGCAATCTGGATTATCAATAATGGTTTGCATCAGGCTGTGGTGCAGGCTATGACCAGAGCGGTTGGCAATAACATGGCCCAGAACCGGGCTGCCCAACAGGGCCAGATCACCGATCAGGTCCAGCATCTTATGGCGGATAAATTCGTCATCAAAACGAAGCCCGTCCTCATTAAGCACAGACTGACGGTCCCAATGGATGGCAATAACATTTTCCAGGGTGCCGCCCAGTGCAAGTCCGTTTTTCCAGAGTTCTTCTACCTGCTCCACAAAACCAAAGGTTCTGGCTTCTGCCAGTTCACTGGCAAAGCGTTCCGGGGTCAGCTCAGCACTGTAGCTCTGCTCGTTCAGTAGTTGATTGTCACCGAATTTTATAGTGCCACTGACTTTAAAGCCTTGATAAGGTTCGATCCTGATGGATTTGTTGCCGTCAGTGAGAGAGATAGGGTGGGTGATGCGGAGAACTTTGCGCAGTGCCCGTTGTTGTTTCAGGCCGCCTTGGTGGAGGAGGTTAATAAATGGACCTGCGCTGCCGTCCATGATAGGGACTTCGTATGCGTCAATATCAATACTTGCATTGTCAATACCTGCTCCGTACAGAGCAGCCATCAGATGTTCGGTGGTGGAGATTTTCTCATGGCCGTTACTGATGGTGGTGGCCAATGTGGTATCAACTATTTTTTCCATATGGGCTGGAATAACCGGTTTGTTGCTTATATCAGAGCGATAAAAACAGATGCCCTGATTTTCCCTGGCAGGGTTGATGGTTATTTTGACGTCTCGGCCCGTATGCAGTCCAACGCCCTGGCAACTCACTGGTCGAAGGAGAGTTTGTTGATGTGGTTTTATATTGATAGACATCCTGTTACCTCTTGTCTCACCTATGTTCTGGCATGTTCTTCATAGCGATTTCTTTTTTCTTTTGAGATGCAAGAAAATAACCAGAAGTATATTTTTTTAAATTTTCTCTGGTGAGGTTCAGTATTGCTGCTCATATTCAGGGTGATAGCCTATTTTTTATAAGGAAAAGCCTTTGGTTTTGTTTTGAAAAGAAGTTGTGTTAAAAAGCACACAGAAGGCGTTCAAAAATTTGAATGTGGTTTTTCTGACACAGTGCAATCCCAGGGCCGTCATCCTGCTCACTTCTTTCTCTGAAGAGTATTATGGCTTACAATGAAATCAATTACGCCTTGATCTGGCTGGGCTTCCATAACCACCCCATAGAGCGAAAGCCGGAGGTCGAATTGCCTGAGCTTGACCAGATCCTTTTCTGTGCAGAGAAAACAGTTGGCCTCATGCTGTTGAGCTTCTCTAATGAGTTGACGAACCGTCTTGGCAGCATAGGCAAAATGGTCTGCCAGGGGCCGCAGAGCTACCGGCTTGATGGAGAGATCCTTCAGGGTTTGCTGAAAGCCTTCTGGCCGGGCAATGCCGCAAAAGGCAAAACAACGTTGGTCTGCGATTTCTTTTGCCTGTACCGGTGTTTTTTCTCCATTTGCCTGTTGGAGAAGAAGGCCGGTAGGAAAGGTGCGACTGAAAAAAACAGGTTTGTTGGGAAATTTTTTATTGAGCAGGGCCTTGAAGCTCTCAGCCCGTTCTTGATTCTCTTCATTGGTACTGGTCAGGACAAAGGCATGGCAGCGGTGCAGGGCATTAATTGGTTCGCGCAGGTCGCCTCCAGGAAAGACCCTGGAATTACCTGCAAGCTTATCTGTGCTAAAAAGGACAATATCCAGGTCCCGGCGGATGGCCATGTGTTGGAAACCATCATCCAGGAGCAGGACGTTGGCACCCATTCTCACTGCTTCAGCAGCTGGGAGTTTGCGGACAATACCGGTGAGCACCGGCACGCCGGGCAGGCTTTCAGCCAGCATCCGTGGTTCATCGCCCACATAATCAGCTCCGAGAAAGATCTCTTTGCCGTCCGAGACAATATTGATCCGTTCTTTGGTGGCTCCGCCATAGCCCCGGCTGATGATGGCGGGCCGAAAGCCATTGTCCAGGAGCAGGCGGGCCAGGAACTGGACCATGGGGGTTTTGCCGGTGCCTCCCAGGGTGAGATTGCCCACACTGATCACCGGAACCTCAAAGGCCGTGCTTTTGAAGATATTTTTTTGATAGAGTTTTTCCCGTAAGCGCATGGCAGCGCTGTAAAGCGGGGAAAAGGGGCGGCCCAGGCCGTAATAGAAGTTTCTGGTCATTGTTCTTGTAGAGGTGTTCAGTGTGTTTACCCCCTGGTTGCTTCATTACGCACCCTACATTAAGCAGAGACAACAAAGGCAACGTATAGGAAGGGAAAAGGAAGGTCGTCAGGGTCGAAATACTGATGGGCTTGAATGATCTTGCCGATCAGGGGAGTCAGTAATGATAACGGGCCTGAACAAAATCAATTCGCTCATGGCTGACAACATAGACCAGGCGATGTTCTTGGGTAATCCGACGGGACCAGACGCCTGAGCCGAGAAATTTCAGTGGTTCCGGCTTACCGATTCCCTGAAACGGGTCCCGCATTATCGCTTCAATCAACTGAAAGATACGTAGTGCTGTTTTACGATTGGTTTCAACCCAGTAACGCAGATCCTCCCTGAACTCCGGCTGAAAGACAGATTCCCTTTGCAGAGAACTCGCCGCCAAAGGCTTGCCTGCCTTTCTGCGGCGGTTACTCAAACCCGACCTCGCACCGCATTTCATCAAGGGTTTGCGGGGAGCCGGACATCCCGGCCTTTACCCGATCAAGAGCAGTAAGCAGCCGTTTTGCGTTTTTGGGAGAACGAAGGAGATGGGCTGTTTCCAGCATACCTGCCAGTTCATCCGCAGCGATCAGGGCCACATCTTCTCGCCCTCGTCGTTGGATAACCACCACCTCACGGTTTTCTGTCACCTCATCCAGCAGGGAAGCCAGCTTTGAGCGGGCATGAGTATAGGTTGTTTGAATTGCCATAATGCCTCCGAAAAATATAATGTACATATTTACTGTACAGGTTTGAGAGAGAGGTGTCAATCTGGAGTTGCTCAGGCAGAAAATTCCTCAGCAGCCGTCGTCTCCGCCTCCTCCGAAACTCTTTCCCCCAGCCGCTTGATTGTCCACTCCAGGCGTTCCTCAATGGCCCCTTCCTGTCCGGTAGTTGGCAGGGTTTGAATCTGGCTTGAGTCTTCTAAGTAATATCCTTTTATCCTCTTGTTATTATTTGCTTTAGCTCTAAGAATAGGCCAGAAGAAACCCTTTGAAAAAAGACCTCTCTTTTTTAAAATCCCTTGCTCTCCTTTAAAAAGTCAGGCCTTAGTTTTTAAAGTATACAGCTCTCCTTAAAAAGGTGCGTCCTATGCTTTTTAAGGAGGGAGCAATACTTTTAAAGTTGGGCACTATACTTTTAAAGTAGGAGACTATGTTTTTAAAGTAGGGGGCTATACTTTTAAAATAGGAGACTATGTTTTTAAAGTTGATACGTGATTTTTTATAAAGTCCTCTCACCTTTGAAGCACTTATTCGGCAGGAGAAGCATATGTTGCAGCTGTGATTTTTATCTGACGAGCAGCCCATTGAGTATGTTCCCGGGAAAATGCTGTCTCAGCGTCGTTGACAAAATCACCGAATTGTTCTTCTGTTACATCTACCATTCGTTTTTGGAGGCGGGATATTTCTCTGGCAGTCAGGCTGTAGGATGATGCTAACTCAGAGTATTTTTTGGCTTGGGTCCAGCCTAACAGTCCGGCAGCTATCACCAGAAGAGGTTCAGATAGCCATGTCGGGAGTTCGGATAACCAGTTCGGGATAGGGTAAGAAGAGTCAATGAGTTGCAAGCAAGCGACCGCCATGGCAAGAAGATAGGCAGCACGGCTGCACCTTGAGAATAATGTTGCTTGCTTCTTATTAAACGCTGCTTTCTGTTGATACCAGTTGAGTTGACTCTGAATTCTTGTATTGCAATAGTAACATTTTTTTTCTTTAAAGCTGGAGTCGCGAACATTTTTCATCCATTCTGTAACCTGCGGAGTTTTTTTGAGCGTATCATCTATTTCTTTATCACCCATCTCATTGAGTTCCCATATTCTATTCAGCTCGCCGATGAAATGCGATTCAACCTGCTCGTCTGTATAATGAGAATTAAACGGTTCTGCTCCCATTATAAATCGCCATGTCATTGTTTTGACGGACTCAGTCAATGCTCTGCTTTCATACCATACTTTTTCAGGCTCCTTTTTTTTTCTTATACTCCAACACAGAGCCGCCAATGACAATGTTACAAAAAACAGATAACCTGCTGAAGCTATTTTGAAAGGGGTGGTGGGGCCGGATGGACTGAATACTGTTATGGAGGAGGCGATAAAAAGAGAAATAAACTGTATCTTTAACAGGCCCCTGACAGCCTTTCTGTAAAATGGACATAAGGCGCAATAACCCGACAGCCCTCAGGTTGGAGGCTCTCTCAGGCTCACGTTAATCAGCTTACCGTTACGTTGTATACCCAGAGCTGTTAAC
>NZ_JALAAI010000104.1:0-13937 GCF_052785085.1 Candidatus Electrothrix sp. | reverse complement strand
AGGAAATAGACCAGGTCGCAGTGAACCGCGGGCTGTGAAGCGTCGTCCAAAGGCCTACCCTCGTTTGACAGTACCAAGAAGACAAACGGCGTAATCCTGTGGTCAACCACTTAAGGTCGTGCCATTAGTCTCAAGAGAGGATATGGATGACCTCAAGCTGCTGAGGGCCACAAGAGGTGAGGAATCCTATTAACAAAAAAGTGACTGAGCAATGAAAACGTATGATATAGATGTATCACTTCCAAGACGGAGATATTGGGATACAGACATTGAATCACCCCATCGGTGCCCAGAATGTCAGACACCGTTGGTTCAAGATTTTCAGATGTACCTCATGGTGACTAAGCAGGGCAAAGAAGTCGAACCGTATTTGGCGGGAAATAAGGGAGGATGGTTTTGTCCGAATTGTCCTGTTGTGGTGCTTAATTACGACGAGTTTGTCCAAGGGATGGTCGTCGTCAGTGGGGTGACGACAAAAGAATTTACCGTGGCTGGAATTGTAAATTCAGATGCGATTCCTGACGACAAGAAACATCTTCCGTTTGGACATAACGACAACCCTATTCCTCTTGTCGAGTTTCTGAATCCCACCCATCATCAACAAGCGAGCTCGACAAAACGTCCCATCAACCGGAAACAGCGACGTAAATTGAAACGCCGTCTCAAACACAAAAAAAAGAAAAAGTAACAGGAGAAAGACGTGTCAACAATGAAATGACATTTTGTGACGGGCATGTAATCATAGCATTATGGTACTGGTATAGACAGATGAAGCTTATGAAGAATCCTGACAAAAAGAAAAAAAAGAAGGAGATGCGTAGCGAATATGATTTCACTGGCGGGGTACGGGGCAAACATCACAGAGCCATGCAGACCGGATATTCCATTACTGTTCATCAGGAGGACGGTACAACGGTTACCAAAGAGGTTTTGCCTCCAAAAGGTGCAGTGATTGTCGAACCGGACCTTCGCCCTTACTTTCCCGACTCGGAATCCGTGAACAAAGCATTACGCTGTTTAATCCCTTTGCTTTCTCAAAGAGTTGACATCTGACTGCGATGCTGTTGGAAATCAGGCATAAATGGAGGTTTGGATTGGTGTCCAGGCTCTACTTGGAAGCCTGGACAACCCTTAACTTAAGGTCAAGCTGAAATATGACGTCATCTTCCCTAACCCAAGAGCAAAGCGTATGAAACCTTTTTCGCAATGGACAAAAGAGGAGATTGAAGACGAGTTCAGTCTAACTGCTGATCGGCAGTACGAATTGCTCCAGGAATGGCTTGCCGTGTCTCCGTCCTTTACTGACAGTGAACAGCAGTCGCTGCTTAGTCTCTCGCAGACGCTACTGGCCCATGTGCATGACTGGAATGAGGAGGAGCTGAAGGTCTATTTTATTGCATCGCTCCTCAATATGGTGAACTTTTATCAATCTTCGTATCGTCCTTTTCTTGAACGTGAGTTGAGTGTTGAATATGCGGAAGGAAAGCGGCTGTGGGGCATTGTTGATTTTCTTGTCGCCTCGGGTAGGCAAGCCCCCAAGCAGCCCTTCTTTTTTCTCCATGAATATAAGAAGGAACTGGAAAGTGCCAACGATCCGCTTGGACAGCTGCTGGCGGAGATGGTCGCGGCCCAGACTGCAAATACTCGTGAGCAGCCTGTGTACGGGGCCTATATTATCGGTCGCCATTGGTACTTTGTCCTCCTTGATGGGAAAGTCTATGCGGAAAGTCTGGCCTATGATGCAACCAAAGAGGCCGAGATTGTCCAGATAGCTGCTGTTTTGCGGAGAACAAAGGAGGTTATTGATGAACTGGTTTGCTCTGGTGCTCAAACAGCACAATCCCTTAAAAATTAAGCAGGAAAGAACGTGTCCTACCTCGTCTTAGCCAGAAAATCCCGACCTCAAACCTTTGCCCAAGTGGTCGGTCAGAAACCCGTTGTCCGTACCCTGCAAAAAGGACTATGAGTTCTGAGAACATGAAGAGTACGCTACTGTTACGCGAAGACGAACGTTCCTACAGAACCCGCTGTTCTGGTGCCTTGCTCAAGAAAACCTCGCAACGTTATCGTCTGATTGATCTCTTTTCTGGGGCTGGCGGCATGTCTTTAGGGTTTTCCGAAGTATTTGGACAGTCTTTCCAGTCGGTTTGGGCGAATGATTATAACCAGTTCTGTGTTGATACATATAATGAGAACTTCGGTTCGCACTGTGTTGCCGGTGATCTTGCGGAAATACTCAAAGACGATCAGGTCAGGATTCCCTATGCCGACGTGGTGATAGGAGGCCCTCCCTGTCAGGGATTCAGTCTGCTGAATAAGAAACGCGTTGACGACCCTCGGAAAGAACTTTGGCGTCCTTTCCTGAAAGTTGTTGAGCAATGCGGGGCCTCAATCTTTGTTATGGAAAACGTACCGCAACTGCTTGGCACCTTTGAACATAAAGAGATAATCGGGATAGCGGAATCCCTTGGCTTTAAAGTCTATCAGGAGAAGCTGACAGCCTCCGATTATGGTGTTCCACAGACCCGTACCAGGGCGTTTATCATTGGCTGTACTTTTGCAGATCCCTCAATGTTCTTTCCTCCGAGAAAAACGCATTGCAACCCGAACGGAAAGAACAAACAGCTGTTGTTGCCCTTTGATAAGCAAGGATTTTTATCAGCTCCTAAGCACTGGAAAACTGTCCGGGATGCGATTGGAGATTTACCTTCTCCAGAAGGAACTGAGATTAGAGAAACAGCTCCGCCGCTTGACCTGCATTTCGGCAGGAATCCTACCGAACTCAGCCGGAAAAGATACAGGGCTATTCCGCTGGAGGGAATGAATCGTTTTGACTTACAACGAGTTGCCCCGGAATTGACCCCTCAATGTTGGATCAGGAAGAAATCCGGCGGCACAGATTTGTTTGGTCGGCTGTGGTGGGATCGACCTTCAGTGACGATACGTACAGAGTTTTTTAAGCCGGAAAAAGGTCGTTATCTCCACCCGGAGCAGCATCGCCCGATTACTCATCGGGAGGCGGCACGGTTTCAAAGTTTTCCAGACAGCTTTCGTTTTACCGGATCGAAAATTGAGATTGCCAAACAGATCGGCAACGCTGTTCCTCCATTGCTTGCGGCAAGGGTGGCTGATATAGTCAGGGTATTGCTGGACAGCAGGGTTGATACATGAAAGCGGAAGCGATACGAAAACAGCTGCTGGAGTTGTTGATAGATTTTGAAGATGAATTGCGCTCTGATAATCTGCGGCAGAAGGTACTTTCCCTTGTTCCATGCTATCATCAGTTGCGCGACCTGGGAAAACCCCTCATTCCTGCTGAAGAGGCCCGCAGTGCGCGCGACAGGATATTGCATTATTTTTTGAAATATCAAGGAGTGATCATTCGTCCTCGCCAGAAAATCCCGACCCCAGACCTTTGCCCAGGTTATTGATCGGAAAGCCATTTCAAGGAGTCGAGTAGCAAGGAATAAATTATGGTGACTAATTCAGGTTATACAGAAAAAATCAAGAATTACACTTGGGGTGACCTTGAAGAACTTTGGGCGGCGGTACAGCAACGAGATACCCCCGGCTGGGAAAGCGGTAAGGCATTAGAGTATTTAGTCTTGCGTGCATTTCAATTAGATCGTGCGGAAATCCGTTGGCCGTACAGTGTTCGCTTTCAAGCGAGCGGAGAGGAACTCGAACAGATTGACGGCGTGATTTACCTCGGTGAGCTGGCTTGCCTGGTGGAATGTAAGGATTATCATGATGCGTATGGTCAAAAAAAGAATATCAATTTTGAGCCGGTAGCAAAAATGAGAAGTCAACTGATGAGAAGACCCTCCTCAGCGATCGGCAGCATCTTCAGCAGCGGCGGCTTTACTTCTCCTGCTCTCACCTTGGCAAATTTTACATCTCCACAGACAATCCTGCTTTGGAGCGGTATTGAAATAGAATATTGTCTTGCAAAGAGAATATTCAGTCGGGCATTGGTGACCAAATATCGTAAATGTATAGAGTTCGGAATACATGATTATGATATTACAGTTGAGGAAGAATTATGATTACAAAGTATGTTATTGTTGAAGGAGCGCTTGATAAATTCCTGTTGGAACGCATCCTTCCTGAAGAGTTCACCGCCTGCAATAAAATTATTGTTGGAAATGGTGATAATCTTGCACTTTCAAAAGCTCGTTCATTGCTGGTTGCATCGGATCTTCCTGTGGTATTAATTGTCGATTCCGACTCGACAGAACACACGAGTATTGAAGAAAAAAGAGATTTTATGGTGCAGTCTCTGCAGCAGTTCTCCCAGCCTGATCATTTTCAGGTGGTTCTTGCCGTTCCAGAGCTCGAAATCATCTTTTTTTCAAGCCGAACAATGATTGAGGAACTGGTACGGAGGCCGATTACGGATCAGCAATGGGAATCAGCACACTACCGTCCGAAGAGAATCTTACGTGATATTTTGCAGACGGAGAATATACAGTCCTCTCTTGCCGATCTGTTAACCCCGACGATTATTGAAAAACTCAGAGAAACAAGTTTTGTCCAAGACATTATCAACAGTTTTTGTGCTCCTGCGTATACAGTCTGACGAGATTTTTCAAAACGAAAATCAGCCTTAAAATTAACTAAAAACGTGTCCTACCTCGTCCTCGCCAGAAAATCCCGACCCCAGACCTTTGCCCAGGTGGTCGGTCAGAAACCCGTTGTCCGTACCCTGCAAAACGGTCTTTTGCAGAACCGGGTCGCCCATGCCCTGATTTTCAGCGGGGTGCGCGGTACCGGTAAGACCACCCTTGCCCGCATCATGGCTAAGGCCCTGAACTGCGAAAAGGGAGAACCACCTGAACCCTGCAACGAATGCCGTTCCTGCAAGGAAATCATGGCTGGCAGTTCCGTTGATCTGCATGAGGTGGATGGTGCCTCTAACCGGGGTATTCAGGAGATCCGGGAACTGAAGGAAAATATCCGCTTCATGCCCACCAGCTCCAAGTTCAAGATCATCATTATTGATGAAGTTCACATGCTCACTACTGAGGCCTTCAACGCCTTGCTCAAGACCCTTGAGGAGCCGCCTGAGCATGTCTATTTCATGTTTGCCACCACCGAGCTACACAAAGTGCCAGTGACCATCCTCTCCCGCTGTCAACGCTATGAGCTGAAGCGGGTTGCACATGCAGAGCTGGCTGCTCATTTTGCCTCCTTAGCAGAGCAGGAGGGGATCAGTATTGATGAATCAGCCTTGAATATGGTGGTGCGGGAAGCAGGCGGGTCAGTGCGCGATGGCCTTAGTCTGCTGGACCAAGTCTTCTCTTATTGCGGCGAAAACGTCACCGGCGAAGAGGTGGCTGATGTGCTGGGACTGGTGAGCCATGAGGTGATTGCTGATCTTGCCCGCGCCCTGCTTGGTAAAGATATTGCCACTGCCCTGGATTGTTTAAAGAAGGTCTATAGCTACGGCATGGATATCAAACGCTTTATCAACGAACTGCTGGCCTGGTTTCGTAGCCTTGTGGTGTGCAGTGTCAGTAAGAATCCTGCTGCCTTGCTTGATGTACCAGCGGACGAATTGGCTCTCTTGCAGGAGGTTGCCGGGGCCCATTCTTCCCAAACCCTGTTCATGATGTTTAATCAGCTCCTTGAAGGGCTGGAAAAGGCCGCTTATTCGGCCCGTCCCCGCTTTGCTGTGGAAATGACCTTTATTCGGGCTGTGCAGGTGGATGATGTGGTACCGGTTACTGATCTGCTGACCCGTTTGGATGATGTCCTGGCTGGTGTGGTCTTGCCGCAACAGCAGGTACTGCCTGTCCAGCAAGCTCCGCAAGCACATCAACAAACCGCCCAGGCAGAGCAGGGGAGGGTGCCGGCAATATCGGCTCCTCCAGCGGAGTCTCAGCCTGTTCCTGAGCCTGAAAAAAAAAAAGAGCCTGAGTCAGTAGTAGCTCCTCCGCAGGCTGCTTCTCCTGTAGAGCAAGCTCAACCAACTCAAGAAGCACCAAGAGAAGCTCCTGTCTCAGAATCAGAACGGAATCCCCCGCCGCCCCAAGATGTGGGTACGGCGGCATCAGCCACTGTCCAGAAAAGAGATGTACGTAAGCATTGGCCTGAGTTTAGTCGTTATGTTCAGGAACGGATAAAGTGGATGGGAGCATCCTTACAGAGCGCCTCTTCTGCTGTGTTGGAAAACGGAGTGTTGACCGTGAATTATGATGATTCAGCGGATTGCAAGTTGCTTGGATCCAGAGAGAATCTTGTTCAACTCACCGAGTTTGCTATGGACTTTTTTCAGGAAGAGTTGAAGGTTGCCTTTAAGGTGCCTAATTCTTCGTCTTGTGATACAGATCCGGATAGCGCTGCAGCAGTACGGCAGGAGCGCCAGAAACTGGCAAATGATTCCTTGGTGCTTGCTGCTGTAGATGTTTTTAACGGTCAGGTTGGAGATATTCGGGTTGGTCCGCGTTTTCGTGGACCTTTGCAGAAAAAGAAGGCTGAGGAATGAATCCAGTACGTTGATCGAACTGTAATGAAAGGAGGCTACCTCCTCCTGATTTTTTATGTTTTGTTGTTCCTCCTCAAAGGGAGGGGCGAGCGTTATTAAAAAGACTAGAAGGAACGAGAATGAATATTTCAGATATGATGGCCCAGGCAAAGGATTTCCAGAAAAAAATGGGTGATATGCAGGAAGAGCTGGCTACGAAGAGCGTTACTGGCTCTGCCGGAGGGGGCATGGTAACAGCCACTATGAACGGTCGGGGCGAGTTAGTCAGCCTTGCTATTGAGCCTGGTATTGTCAGTGCTGATGAGGTTGATATGTTGCAGGATCTGATTGTAGCTGCGGTCAATGATGGGGCACGCAAAGCGGCTGAACTGGGCAAAGGTGAGATGTCCAAACTGACCGGCGGCCTCAATATTCCAGGATTATCGTAAGTCATCATGCAGGTTGTTCCCCCGCCGCTGGAGCGGTTGATAACCGATTTGACCCGGTTGCCGGGTATTGGTCAGAAGACCGCCTCACGACTTGCCCTCTATCTCTTACGGCGTCCTGCTGCTGAGGCTCTGAATCTTTCAGCCAGTCTGGCAGAACTGCACGCATCAATTCAGCTGTGCAGCACCTGTTTTGCTTTTTCTGAAAATGATCCCTGTGTCATCTGTAGCGATACCCGTCGTAATAATCGGTTGGTTTGTGTGGTGGAAGAACCTGGTGATCTGATGGTTATTGAGAAAACCAATGCTTTCCGTGGCGTTTATCATATCCTCCACGGGGTGCTGGCCCCTATGGAGGGTATTGGTCCTGATGAACTCAAGGTCCGTGAGCTTTTTTACAGAGCGGAGAGCCAAGAGATCGAAGAGGTTTTAGTGGCCACCAGCTCTACGGTGCCAGGGGAGGCCACAGCCTCCTATCTGATTGATCATCTTACAGGTATGCCTGTGAAGGTAACCCGTTTGGCCTGCGGCATTCCTATGGGCATGGATATCAAATATGCAGATGAGCATACCTTGGCAAAGGCTATTGAAACCAGGCAGTTTGTGAAAGGTTAACTGGATGATCAAAATCCTAAAACTGAAACGGGGAGAACTTGATTTTACGCAATATTCTGCCAATAAATGTCCTGCGTATCCCGTCCAGTTTATGTTCCAAAACAGTGATGCGTTGACGCATCACGGCTGCCTCCTCATACATTACATCCATTTTTTGTTGCGTTTCCTCTGTCCGCAGTCGGCTTTGCTCCCGTACTTCCCTTATCTGACGTCGCACTGTCTGCATCTCGTCAAGAACAGCCAAATAATCTGAGGACTGAGGCCAATCAATTTCCGCTTCAAACTGCAAGCGACCTTGATAGCTCTGTTCGGTAACGGATTCAGGGAGTTCTATAATGAGTTGAGGATCATCTCCAACAGAGAAAAAAACATCCCGCATGCTTGAAGAACAGTAATGCATATGCTCCAGAATAACGGCATCGGCAATGTCACTTCCGACGGCCTCCCAGAGAACACGACTTTCAGCAGCATCCTGTGGAGTCAGTCTGAGAGTCAGGCGATGGATATGAAAGAACCCTGGCCGATCTGAAGGGTCAAAGCGGAGGATTTTCAGACGTTCCAGAGAATCGGGCAGGGGGAAAAACAAGGTCTGCTTTTCGCGTCCCAGATACGCCCGCACATTGAGGCTGTTTTCACCGGATAAAGGCGTTGCCTCTGTTACCCAGAACAGTTGAGTATCAAACTGAGCAGTTTGATGCACCCTGACAGACTGTTGAAACGGCTGTAGGAGTACTGCGCGAACCTGATCCTCGCCCTGGCTTGGATCAATGCTGTGCTGCACTCTTCCTTCCTGACAAATAAAAGCAGGCAACAGGTTCTGTTCATCCAAGGACAGGAGTTCAAAGGAAAAGATGATAAATTCAGCAATACTGGTGAGATTTTCTTCCTTCATGGCACAGCTGATATGGCTGTCATGGGCAAAACTAAACCAGAGCAGGGCCCGGAAGAGAATAAATTCAGCACTTATTTCGTCACAATCAACTTTCCATTCCTGATCAAACCATTGGTATTGGCCGTCCGCAGTCAGGATAATATTAAAGGGAAGCAGGTCAAGAAACTGGCCTGGTTGTTCTGCCCGGGCAAGATGAGTTTGCAGAAACTGGTAATACTCTTTGAGGAGGTATTTGAATTTTTCCCGCCTGTTGTCCATGACCAAAGCGTCAATCCATAACTCTGCAAGAAGAGGCCCCTGGAGGTATTTATGATTGCTGGGGACATGGGCAAGCGCAGCCTTTGTGTTCCTTTCTTCTTTGCTCTGTTGTTCATCAAGGAGTTTTTTGACCACAACCGAGTGTTGCCTTTCCTTGTAGGTAACAGCATGGTATTTGCTTCGCTGTCTGTTCTTTGACAGTTTGATAAAATCATAGGGGAAAACTTCAACCAGTCTCTCCTGTGATTTTGCAGCAATAATGAGAAAAGAGTTGGCAAAATCCTGGAGATAATTTGACTGATGCAGGGATTTCCAGTGGAGAAATTCGTCTTGATCCGGCAGCCAATCCGGTACTGTCAGATCACGGGACCGTGTTCTGTAGAGCAGAGAATGGGCATGAGGATCAGAGCGAATAAACTCTTCTGATAAAATAATCTCCGCAAATTGATGGTCTGGAAAGGGATAGAAGAAATCATGGTATGTACTCCCGGCCAGCCGGAATATTTCGCTCCACTCATTGCGGGAGAACATGCGGGGATGGAGGTCGCGCGATCCATAGCCCCAGAGGCCTGCGTAAGGTTTGCCGTAATTATCTTCTGAAGCCCCAAGCCAGTACTTCAGGCCCAACCTGTTGCCTGCGGCCATGACCAGTGCGCCATCCTCAGAGAGTGTATTCATCAGCAGACGTAAATACTCTGCTCTCTTTGCCAGCCCGCAACAGCGTTCTTTTTTCTCTATTTTGCCTTGCAGCACCTCATAAACCAGAGGAGGAAGCGGGGGGAGAAGCACGACAAGATCATAGGTTGCCTCCAGAGCTGCTACAATATCGTCTGGAGTGGCAGCAAAGCGGACATTGGGCAGGTCAGAGCAGCGGAGCTTTGCAGCTTCCAGGCAATCAATGCCTGTTTTGATGCCCAAGACCTGATGGCCCTCTTCACCAAGATAGCGGGATAAGATACCGCTTGAACAACCTACCTCCAGGATGTTCAGTTTAGAGCCAAGCTCTAAGGCACGGAGGATATTGGTTCGGTCAGGGTTGAGGTGGTATTCTGTGACGCCGTTAACCCAGCTTTGAAAGAGTTCAGGAGAGTGAACAGAGACATCCTGGGCATTAGCCAGGATATTACGGACAAATTGAAGATCCATGTTTTTTAGCAAAGAGAATCCGGGAGAGTCCCGGAAGAGTTCATCTGATTCGTGTTTGTGGTGGTTACCAGAGACCCCCTTAGTTAAGGGGACCGTATTTCCCCATTAACCCGTGCAATAATCCTTTCAGAACCATCCGCAGTTCTGTCTTTTTTTCTTCCCGGAAGCAATGCCGGGCATGGCGAAGATGCTGTGAGGTCCAAAAGAGAAAAAGACGGGGGATGGAGGCGTGGAGATGTTTACGGATGTAGAGAAAGCGGTTACGCACTGTGTAATAGGTATAGATGCCGCCCCGATTATCGTGGGAAGCAGAAAGATCATGGCTGCCCGAGACCAGCGGGTTGACTGCGATTCGCCAAGGTGCGCCGGATGAATTGGAAGTCATGGAAGACTTGCCTTGTTTTTTTGCTCTTTGGCAGAGGTCAGCGACTTCTCCGCTGAAAAAGTACGCTTCGTCCAGCAGACCGATCTGTTCCAACAGGGAAGAGCGCATAAGACAGATGGTGCCGGAGACATAGTCCACATCATAGATCGCATCCGGCTGCACAGGCTCTTTGAAATGGGAGATATAATGCTCACCAATATCCCGGCCCCCTGCATTAAGGATCCCGCCGTTGTGATCCCGAATAATCGGGCCGATAATGCCGAGATTCGGCTCTGTATCCAGTGCCTGCACCAGAAGCTGAAAATCCTTTTCTGCTATGCGGGCATCGTTGTTCATCAGCAGGATATAGGCACAGCCGTCCTTGAGGGCCTGACGGATACCGACATTATTGCCGCCTGCATAACCGAGATTGCTGTCATTCTGGATAAAAATGATATCCTGACACTCTCGCTGAATTTTTTCCCGGTCCGCCAGGTCCGAGTTGTTGTCTATCACATAGATGCTTATTCCATGCGCAGAAAAATCCTGAAAATTATGAACACAGTTGATGGTGTCTTGAGCAGCATTCCAGTTCAGGATTATTATACCGGTTTGTTTCATCGTGTTCCTATATTATCCGGTTACCTGTTATCAAGAAAATGGAGTAACGGATTAATCTCTGAAGAAATATGGTGTTCTTTTTGGTAGTGCTCTGGGGCAAATAAGGCCGAAGGCCTGCGCTTTTCCCGCCAGCCGTTCCTACAATAATGGATCAGTGGGTCAATGTCTTGGAAAAAGACATCAGGGTATTGCTGGAGGTAAAATTTTCGGTCAAAAAACCCGGATCGGAGAATCCTGCGATAGGTGTTATTGGTGCAAAAATGTAGTAACTTTTTCAGGGTATTTTTCAGCGAAAAGGGCTGCATTGTTTCTTTCTGCTCAATATATTTTTCCAGGGCAGCAAGGATGGGGCGGGCAGTGGCAAGTTCTGCATTAAGCTGACGGGCAAGATGCTCTGGTACCGAGTCTCCGATAATAAGATAGTCCAGCTCAATGGTCAAACGGTGTATCGTTGCTGTCTTGTCCCTGGTAAACTCGTCCAGGTAAAGGGTCAGGCAGGGATCTTTGCTGGTAAAAAAGTACAGGCTTTCGCTTTCGTCAACAAGTACTGCATTACTGGTAAAAGAAAGCTGCTTACGACCTTGTTTGGTTTCTGCCGCAATGCCTGTAATACTGATAATAGCCTGTTCATTGACCAGCTGGATTTCCAGAAGCTCCCTTGTTTTTACTTCCCATTGTACCTGCTCAAAAACTAATGCCTTGGTTGCAATATCAACTCTTCTGGTACTCAGCAATTTGCGTTGCTCAGTGCTTTGTTTGTTACCATCTTTCCGTCGATAGAGACTGGCCTCAAGATAGGCCCCCTTGATATCAACGAGCTGATCAAAAAGAACATCAATATGTTTTTTATACAGGGCCTCGTGTTTATGAAAGATCTTGGTCAGGATGGCAACCTTCTGTTTTTTCTCCTTGCTTCGTAACATGGAGTCAGAACGAATGCGATAATAAAAGAGGATTTCAGGAATCCTCTTGACCTGCCGTCCTCGTTCAATCAGGGACAGCCAGAAATCATAATCTTCCCAACCGTAAATCATGGCCGGGTCAAAGCCGCCCACCTCTTCCCAATCTGCCCGACGGAAAAAGGAAGTACAAAAAATGACATTGTTAAGCAACATTTCTTCCAGGCTGTACTCAGGAAGCTGCCATTCGTCGTCCCGATCCCCGAAAAAACGGGCCTTGCAGTAGACAATGCCGAGTTCTGGTTCTGCATCTAAGAGTTGGCCAGCCTGCTCCAGATAGGTAGGGCCGATACGATCGTCTGCATCCAGGGGCAGGATGTACTCGCCCTGTGCTGCTTCAATCCCGTTATTCCTAGCTGAGGATAAGCCCTGATTATTGGTATGGATGACCTGCGTTTTCGGGAAATCCAACTGCTGAAGATGCTGGACAGTAAAGGTATCTGTGGAACCATCATTGACCACAATGATTTCAAAATCCTGCCAGGTTTGGGCAAGAACAGAGTTGATGGTTTCATCAATAAAGGTGCCCTGATTATAGCAGGGGATAACAACAGAAACGCGGGGCATGCAGGATGATCTGGTGGGTTGAAATTGTGGAGTTACGTTGTGCCGAGGATGAGGAGTCAGCGTTTTTTCACGGGAAAGAGTTTTCTATACATGCCATACCCCTCTTTTTCCAGATCCTCTGCCGGAATAAAGCGTAAGGCTGCTGAATTCAGGCAATAACGGAGGCCGGTGGGCTTAGGGCCATCATCAAAGACATGGCCGAGATGGGAGTCTGCCTGCTTGCTCCGCACCTCAGTACGCACAGAGAACCAACTTTTATCCTCGCGCTCGACAATATTCTCCGGCACAAGGGGCTTAGTAAAGCTGGGCCAGCCTGTCCCGGATTTGAATTTATCCAGGGAGCTGAAGAGTGGTTCACCTGAAACAACATCTACGTAGATACCAGGCCGGGTATTATCCCAATAGGTATTATTAAATGCCGGTTCTGTCCCATCTTGCTGAGTGACCTTATACTGAAGTGGAGTCAGGCGTTTTTTCAGCTCCTCCTGGCTTGGCTTTGTAAAGGTACTTGTTGCGGTTGGTGGAGTATTCACGTTGGTCTCTGTCGTAGCCGTGGCTGTTTTTGTAGCTGGTTCGGGTAATTCCTTCCCTTTCCATAACTCTTCAAGCCGTTGATCCCGTCCGCATTTATAGCGGTAGAACTTATAACGGATGGGATTTTTTTCTGCATAATCTTGATGATACTCTTCAGCCGGATAAAAGGTGGTGCTCTCATGTATCTCTGTGACAACAGGTTTTTTGAGGAACCCGGACTGTTCTAAGGCTGCTTTTGAGGCTTCAGCTATCTTTCTCTGTGCTTCAGAAGTATAAAAAATCGCTGTTGAATAAGCATGGCCCCGGTCACAGAACTGACCACCCGGATCAACGGGATCGACCTTTTTCCAAAATATATTGAGGAGATTTGCATACGGGATCACAGCAGGATTAAAGGTCACTTGGACAACCTCAATATGCCCCTTTTGTACATAATCATCATAGGTGGGATTGGCACCTGTTCCGCCGCTATAACCGGAAACAACCTCCTGTACACCGTTGACCTTTTGCAGATCAGCCTCTAGGCACCAAAAACAGCCACCAGCAAGGACACCCTGTTCTGTCACCTGTTTTGTCGCTTGTCCAGCAAAGGTATTAGAGAGCATTCCCCAGCCTGCAAAAAAAATCATCATCGGAAGAAAGGGCTTCATTACGTTGAAAAAGCAAAGGTTATGTAAGGACTTGCAAATAATTTATCTCTTCCTGTAAAGTATAGGCTATTCTGCCTGTTGTTGCAAAACTTTTATGGCAAGGCTTTGGCCTGAACAGGTTTTTCCAGGATGGCTTAACAGAATAATGCTACTGGGCCAGGAAAAAAAATTAAAGCAACAGTGAAACAAAAATGAATGTTTTTCTGGTCCGATGTTGATTAAACATTGACAGTCTGCAAGGCAGAGACTTATGTAATGTGACGCTTTGTAACCGTTCACCCGCCTCATTCCACACAAAAAAAGATTGGACAAAAAAAGAAGATCACGATAGTTTAAGGGTCACAACGTTTTTTACGAGATCTATCCACGTTCTGAGTTCGCATGCACCTATCCAGAGAAGAGTTGCGAAAAATAGATAA
>NZ_JALAAI010000103.1:0-14025 GCF_052785085.1 Candidatus Electrothrix sp. | reverse complement strand
TATCCTAAAATTAACTAGCTCTTCATGCTCCTTTTCGGTTACCTTAACTGATGGAGAAAGTGTCTCTTTGACATTTTTGAATGTAGAACGTATCTTTTTTCCGGTGAAGAGCATAAGGTTACTCCATTTTCGTTTATTTGCAAAAAAATATAGAGATTGCAGTTTATTGAATAATGCTTATTCCAAGTGTTCGATGAAGTACATGCTGTTTCATGAGGCTATTATAATACCGTGATTCGGATTACTAAACAACAATCCATCTTTCCTACCTGCAAAATGTATAGATTATGCCAAAAGAAAATGGAATAGAACAGGCACCGGGAATTCTCCACATCTCTACCCACGGCTTTTATCATTCCGGTGATGATCTCCCAGAAAAAAAACGTGCTCATGACCCTCACCCCGGTGGGCGATAAATCTTCGCGGGACTTCATGGAAACCTTTTATGAGAACTGGCTCTATCCAGATGATCCTGAAAAGAAATGGTTTGACGGAGCAAAGAAGAAGACCCGCAGTCCTGCGGAAGCTCTGCATCAAACCCGGTTGGAGTTTATCCACGATAAAAAGCCGGTACAGGAGTGGGCACCGTATGTGCTGGTAGGCAAATAACACAGGAGGAAAACGATGAACGCGAAACTGACTTTGAACATGGAAAAGCACCTGATTGATTCGGCAAAGGAATATGCCGCGAAAAACGGGAAGCCGCTGTCCCGCCTTGTGGCGGATTTCTTTCAAATGCTGAAAAACAGCGATGCGGAAAAAGAGCCGCAACTTCCCCCAACTGTCGCCTCTCTTAAAGGCGTGTTGAAGGGAAACGATATACAGCAGGATGATTATAAAAAATATCTGGAAGAGAAATACTTATGAAAGTCCTCTTTGACACCAACGTCATTCTGGATCTGCTGCTGGACAGAGAGCCGTTCTCAAGATAAAGATTTTGAAGATGCGGTTCTCCATGAGGCGGCTGTTCATGCGGGAGCACAGCATATTGTTACGAGAAATACCAAGGATTTTGCAAAGGCATCCTTGCCTGTTCATGAACCGGGAGAATTCCTTGGTATCTTGGAGTTATTTAAAAAGAAAGACTGATTTTTTGTAACGGCAGACCCGTGAAAGATTGGGCACTTTACGTACTTGTGGGAAGGTAGAAAGATAAGCCAAAGCATCGTGTAGATTATGCCAAAAGAAAATGGAATAGAACAGGCACCGGGAATAAGTTTATCCCCTCTGCTCTCGGATATACGGGAAATTGTTGATCAAGCCAGAAGCCGGGCCTATTCCGCCGTCAACACGGCTATGGTTCAGGCATATTGGCTGCTCGGTAAACGGCCGAAGAAAAGCATGATGTGTTTTCCGATCAAAGCAACTAACCAACGGAAACGTTACCATTATCTGTCTATAGAAAAGCGGTGCAAGATTGGTCGCCTTATGTACTGGTGGGGAAAGAGGAATGCTTATTTCTTAAACAGCTCGACGTGAGACCCTGTTCGCTCAAGATAAAGATTTTTCTCGGATATCCTGTAGATCAACAGCCAGTCAGGTTCAATATGGCATTCCCGGTGATTTACCCAATTTCCGATGAGCTGATGATCCTTATATTGTGAATCAAGCGGTTGCTCATTGACAAGTGTTTCAATGACCACCTGCAGTTTGGTCGTATCTTTATGCTGCTTTTTGATTCGCTTGAAATCTTTCTTAAATCGGGTTGTATAGAAAATTGTCAGCAATTCAACTCCTCAAAAAGCTCGGCTACACTGTCGGCCCGATGAAGATCCTTACCGGCCTCGGAATCCCTGAGTGTTTTCTTTGTTATCTCATTGGGGATTTTGATTTCAAACGGAATTCCTTTATGAAGCGTAATTTGCGTGAGATACAGAGCAATTGCTTCGGACATCGTCATATGAAGCTGATTCAGTATCTTTTGAGCTTCCTGTTTTACTTCAGGGTTAATCCGGGCCTGGATTGTTGCGGTTTTTTCCATAGGTCACCTCATTACTTTTGTATTTACATGTTCCATACATTATATATACACTTCAGGTTTATTCCTGGCAAGAAATAGAATTATGCCGAAAAAAAACTTGATAGAACAAACACCGGAAACTAATTTATCTCCTCTGCTCTCGGATATACGAAAAATCGTTACCCAGGCTAGAAATCAGGCCTATTCCGCCGTCAACACGGCTATGGTTCAGGCATATTGGCTGATCGGTAAACGAATTGTCGAGGAAGAACAAAACGGGCAGGAGCGGGCGCAGTATGGTAGGCAGATCGTGAAAACTTTGTCCAAAGAGTTAACGGCTGAGTTTGGCAAGGGGTTTTCTGTTGCTAATATCAAAAATTTCAGACAATTCTATCTCACCTTTTTGGAAAACATCATTGGCTACACACTGTGTAGCCAATCTGAAAATGTATCAATCTCCCCAGAAAAAGAGATATGGCATACATTATTCACCCGACTCAGCTGGTCGCATATCCGCCTGATCATGCGGCTAGCAAACGCTGATGCCCGCGCCTATTACATCAAAGAAACTGCCAAAAACAACTGGAGCGTCCGCACCCTTGATCGCAACATCTCCACGCTGTATTACGAACGCCTGCTGAAATCGCCGAACCAGGAACCGGTCAGACAGGAAATGCTTGAAAAAACGAAAGCACTGCAACAAGATAAGTTCGAGTTCATCAAGAATCCCGCAGTGCTTGAATTCCTCAATCTGCCAGCAAACAGGGGCTATACCGAACAGCAGCTTGAACAAGCCCTGCTTGATAATTTACAGCAGTTCCTGCTTGAACTCGGCAAGGGATACGCCTTTGTCGAGCGCCAGAAATTAATTCGGACTGAGACAAGTGATTATTATATTGATTTGGTTTTTTATAATTTTATCCTGAAATGCTTTGTCCTTATCGACCTCAAGACCCATCACATAACCCATCAGAATGTCGGGCAGATGGACATGTATGTGCGTATGTTTGATGAGCGGGAACGACATCAGGACGACAACCCCACCCTCGGTATCGTGCTTTGTACGGAAACAGATCAGGATATTGTCCGATACTCTGTTTTGAAGGGCAATGAGCAGCTCTTTACCTCAAAATACAAACTCTACCTCCCTACAGAAGAAGAACTACGTGCTGAAATCGAACGGGAGAAGCTGCATCTGCGCTTGCAGATGAAACACTCACCACAATAACCCCCTGAGCATCCATTATGCCAAAATACTTCAATACCACCGGCCCCTGTTTCCCCCGGCTCCACTACATGTTGCCGCCTAAAGATCGTCTCATCGGAGCCAGTCTGGATCGTTACATTCGGGATGAACTGTACTGGGTCCTGCATGCGCCCCGCCAGACCGGAAAGACAACCTTTCTTCAGTCCTGGATGCATGAGATCAACGCCGGGACCGAGGCTGTGGCCTGCTATGTCAGTCTTGAGATCTGTCAGGAAGTCACCGAAGTGGAGCGGGCTATGCCGGCAATGGTTGCGGCTATTCGGGAGCATGCGGAAAGCTTTCATGTCCCTGTGCCGGAATATCCGCAGGAGGTGCCAGCGGAGAACATGCTCTCCGCAATCCTGGTAGACTGGGCCCAAAAAGTAGCTCCGAAAAAGCTGATTGTCCTGTTTGATGAGGTGGATATTGTTACAGGGCCAGCTATGGTCAGCTTTCTTCGTCAGCTATGGGGCGGTTTTGGCAGGCGTGGCGCAGGGGTATTTCCTGTCTCAATCGCCCTTGTCGGCATGCGCGATCTGCGGGATTACCTGGTCATCAGCAAGGGCGGACAGGTGCTTAATCCGGGAAGTCCCTTTAATATCAAAGAGGACTCAGTCACTTTGGGGAACTTTTCCCGTTCAGATGTCGCCACCCTTACCGGACAGCATACTGCGGATACTGGTCAGCATTTTTCTCAAGATGCTTTGGAGGGAATATACGCCTGCTCTTCGGGCCAGCCCTGGCTGGTTAACGCTTTGATCAAGGAATGTATCCTGCGCATCGTCCCAACGGAAAGCCGGGAAACAGTTCTGCCAGAACATGTGGAACAGGCAAAGGATCAGCTTATCGCATCCCGTGCCACTCATATTGATTCTTTGGGCGAGCGTCTCAAAGAAGAACGAGTACGACGGGTTATTCAGCCAATGATCACCGGTGAGATCGACCCCACTCTGGGCCGTTCTGACCGGGACGTGGAGTTCTGCCTTGACCTGGGCCTGATTGCTTGGGAAGGTTCGCTGGTCATTGCCAATGCCGTGTATCGTGAAGTCATTGCCCGTTATTTAGGGCAAAACTATCAGGATAATATTCCAGTCCCGGAGTTTGTTTGGCAGCGTCCTGACGGCAGCCTGGATATGGATGCCCTGATGGAGGAGTTCCAGAAATTCTGGGCCTGGAATTCGGAAATATGGGAGGAAAAGGCTGATTACACCGAGGCATTTCCTCATCTCCTGCTCATGGCCTTTCTCCAGCGCATCATCAACAGCGGCGGTACTGTGGATCGGGAGTACGCTGCCGGGCGAGGGCGGATGGACCTGTTGATCTGTTTTGGCGGGCGGAGTAACCTGGTGGAAATCAAGCTGGTCCATCCCCGCATGGGCAGAGAAGCCACCCGTAACCAGGGCCTGGAACAGATTGAACGCTATGCGGATCGCACCAGGCCGGATACCTGCCATCTGGTTATCTTTGACCGTCGCCCTGAACAGAAAACGGTTCTCTGGGAGGAACGGCTTGGCAAAGAGACCTGTACAACCTCGTCTGAACGTTCTGTGAGCGTTATTTGGTGCTGATTTTGGTACTCACTTTTTCAAGCAAGAATATAAACCCCTATAACCCTTCAGGAGGATACCCATGAAAGTACCCCGATGTTGTCATCTGTTTTGTAGAGTTAAAGTACGTAGAGTACTCTTGATGGTCACCTTGAGTTTGCTCTTTGCTGGGAGCGCTGTGGCTGGTCCTGTGCAGCTTCAGGCAACTTTTGATAATCCCACTATCTATACGGAACAACCATCACCCCATTATTTGGAGGTACTGGTAACAGCCGCCCCGACAACCATGACTCTGCGTAAGCGTTTGCCTCTCAACCTGGCTTTGGTGATAGATGTCTCAGGCTCTATGCGGGATGAGAATAAACTGACCTACGTCAAGCAGGCAGCCATTTCCCTGGTGAACCGACTTCGTCCCGAGGATCGGTTGTCCATTATCTCCTACAGTAATGAGGCTCGGGTGGTTTTGCCCTCAAGTCTGGTAAAGATGGAACAGGAAGCACGCTGGCTGATTCAGTCCCTGCGTGCTGACGGTGGCACCAATCTTGGTGCCGGATTGATTGAAGGCTATCATCAGCTTCGGGAGTTTACCAGTCCGCGAACCATTAGCCGGGTCTTGCTGCTTTCTGATGGTAAGGCCAATGTGGGCATTACCTCCTCAGCCGAGCTTTCCCGCATGGTTCTCCAGGAGGCAGATGCTGGAATTTCTCTGAGCAGCTTTGGGGTGGGCCTGGATTTTAACGAGGATCTGATGGCAGCCATTTCAGAAAGCGGGCGGGGCATGTATTATTTTATTGATCGCCCGGAAAGCATGCAAAAGATTCTGGCCAAGGAATTCAATTCGGTTGAGCGTCTGGTGGCCGCAGATATTCAGGTGACCATCACTTTGGATCCTCATCTTCGCATTGAGCAGGTCTTTGCCAATACCTATGAAGTCAGGGGCAATACGGTTTCAGTGCGCTTTGGTGATCTGGCTGCCGGAGAACGCCGACGCATGCAGGTTCGTTTTCAGCCCCGTCAACGTGGTGTTGGATCGTTGAATAATGCGGCCAGGGTGCAGGTTTCCTACAGCACTCCTGGTGACGGGGGCACAGGTTCCTTGTCGCAGCATATCGGGCTGGCCTATGTAAAGAGCCGTGAGGCGGTGAACGAAAAGAGAAAAAAGGAGATTGCTGAACGCTCTGCTGTGTTTGAGGCAAGTCTTGCCCGTAAAGAAGCTGCCATGGCCTTTGATCGGGGTGAGAAAAAGCGGGCAGACAGTATTCTCGATAAGGTTAAAAATAAAATTAAAGGTCTTGCAGGCAGTAATCGTCGGGTGCAGCAGGAGGTTGCCGAGATGGAGGAGTATCAAAAAGGGATTGACCAGCCCATGCCTGCCCATGAACGGTCCCTGATGCAGAAGCGGGTCAAGCATAAGAGTCAGGCCGTTGAAAGTTACTGAAATCCGTTTTTTACACCTTAAGAAGTGTTACTACGCTTTGTTCAGCAATGATTTTTGGGTAAGCAATTGCCTGACGCTGTAAAATATGCCAGAATATCCTGGAGGGATTTGTTGGCGTCGGCCAACCGATTTTCATGGTTTGTTGGCAGTTTTTTGAGTTTATAAGAGCACGTTTTCGTGTGAGGAAATGTCATGTGGCGAAATATCATTATGATATGCGGCTTGCTGCTGCTTGTCGGAGGAATGTACCATGCCTACAGTGCGCTGAAGTATTCCACCCCTGAACGGATGACTGTCAGAGCGTTTATCAATTCTGATAAGGGGCCTGGTGCTGTTCTGCTCACTGATGCCCGCTTGAATATGCTCAAAGCAATGGTGGTCACCCAAGGCAAGGAGGGAAAAATAGAGAAACTCTATGTGCCCATAGAATCCGCAGAATTTCGCCAGGAGAAGAAAATACGGCTGCTTCTGGATACCAGTGATGCAGAGCTGCTCAGGATAGCTTCAGCGTTTTATCAGATGAACAAAGAAGAGCAGATGAAGCATGTAGTCCATCATAAAGAGACCTTGCTTCAGGAAATTGAACTGACTGGAATCATGTTTGATAAGGCATCAATGCGGGCAAGCAGGCTCCGTGAAGTTCGTTCTCTTATCCCCAATCTGGCTGATGATTTTTTTATTTTCCGTCATCATGCAAAGATTAATCTGGCGCGAAGTCTGGTTATTTCGGTGCTTGGTCTTTTTATCCTTATCTTTGGCTTATTTCGGGAGAAAAAAACAGGGCCTGCTCTCTCTGAAACTGATTCCATGTCGCCCTGATCTGCCATCCAAACAATAAAGGGCAGGCACAGAGGTCTTGCCCCTACACATCCACAACCACAATCAACGATAACCCCGCCTGTTTGGGACGGGGTCATTTTTTTTTATGAAGATAGCAATTTTTAGCGATACCCATATGTCGCATTGGGAAATAAAGGTTCCTGATGCAGATCTTCTCATCTTTGCCGGAGATATGACCCATTGCAGAACTGATCAGGAGGTTACTGATTTTAATCAGTTCCTGGGGAGTCTCCAGCATAGGTATAAAGTCGTGGTTGCTGGTAATCATGATCATAAACTGACCGATGACCCGGAAAAGGCAAAATCGCTGCTCTCTGAGGCCATATATCTTCAGGATGAGGCCGTAGTTATTGAAGGTATTATTATCTACGGATCACCCTGGAATCCACTTTTTAATGATTATGCCTGCGATGCCTTTGCCCTGCCACGAGGCCAGGTGCTGAAGAAGAAATGGGACATGATCCCCTTTGATATTGATATCCTGGTGACCCATACTCCTCCGTCCGGGATTTTTGATCGTAACGGCCCGGTTTCTCATGGTTGTACAGACCTTGCTGCTGCTGTTTTTGCCCGTAAACCCAGGTATCATATCTTTGGCCATATCCATAATCGACACGGGGCTGTGAAGCACGGGGAAACATGGTACATCAACGCAAATGTGCAGGGAAAAGGTGGGATCTTGCGTTCTCCAATTGTACTGGAGTATGAGACAGGGGATATTCTGGAGCTGGAAAAACAGGAGGGATGAGTTGAAGAGAGGGAAAGGGGATTGGCTGAGGAGTGTTTTTTCTTGTTGAAAAGATAACCAAGCCCTGCTAGCTTGCCAGTAATGAGCAGTGCAGTGTTTCTTGATGTACATTGATGCATTTGGGAGCCTGCCTTTAATGATTTGCTGAATCTTATTGCAGGGAGGTTTTTATGAAGTCTTTTTCTTGGGTTATGATGTGTGCTGTTGTATTGCTCCTGAGTGGCTGTTATTATCCCGGCAGTCGTCCCCAGCCACCAGGCCCTACGCCTCAACCGCCTCCTGGAGTTTGTGGCGGTATAGCAGGCTGGGGGTGTCCTTCCGGGCAGTTCTGTAATTTTGAGATGGGCAAATGCAGTATGCCGGATGCACAGGGACGTTGTCGGCCACGTCCGGACATGTGTACCCAACAATATAATCCTGTCTGCGGTTGTAATGGCAAAACCTATGGCAATGCCTGTATGGCTGCCCATGCAGGTGTTTCGGTGAAGTATCTTGGCCGTTGTGACAGGAATCGTCGTCGGCCTCCAAGGCACCGTTAGGGAATCAGGAAGAATGAATTGCAGGGCAGTTCTGAGTGTCTGCCCTGCATAAACGTTATGCCAGCCGTGTTTTTATAATCTGGGCAAGCCGAACAAATGTTTCCAAGGTGAGCTGTTCTGCCCGGACAGAAGGAAGCAGTTCGGCCTCATTGATACATTCCCGTAAGACATCCTTACTGAGTAATCCTGCTGAAGCAAGTCCATTGAGCAGGGTTTTTCGACGCTGCCCAAAGGTGCTGCTGACAATGGTTTTGAGCAGCTTTCGGTCAAAGTTCCCCAAGGCTGCGGCCCGCTCTGGCAGGGGATCAAAGGAGAGGCGAATCACCGCAGAATCCACCTTGGGCCGGGGATGAAATTCTTCCGGGCCCACATGCATGAGCATTTTTACTGTGGCAACGGTCCCCAGCATCACTGTGGGTACTCCGTATTCTTTGGTTCCAGGCTGTGCAAGTAGCCGCAGGGCAACCTCCTTTTGGAGCATGATCACAGCAAAGTCTATCTGCTCGTGCTGTTCAATCAGCTGAAAAAGAAAAGGGGAGGAAATAGAGTAGGGCAGGTTGGCAATGATCTTGAGTTTTTTGCCCTGAGAAAGCTGTACGAGCTCATCATAATCTGCCTTGAGAACATCCTGGTGCATCAGGTGGACATTCTCTGGAAGATCCCCTTGTTCTTCATGGAGACGGATAATTCCTGAGTCTGCCTCCAAACCCAGTACCTGGCCTGCAGCTTCAGCCAAAGGACGGGTTAAGGCTCCTAATCCCACTCCAATCTCCAGGACAGTATCCTCTTTGCTCAGCTCTACAAAATCCACAATGCGTTGCGCTGTATGCTCGTGAACAAGAAAGTTTTGCCCGAGTTTTTTTGATGCTGCCAGTCCTTGCTCTTTAAGCAGGGTTTTACTCTTCTGATACATCATGTTTTTTTATTTTCTTCGGCTTAATGGCCTCAAGGAGAGGAACCTTTTTCTTATTATTGAGTTTCTGTTTCCGCAGGCGATGAGTCCGAAGTGTACGAAAGAATTTCAGGGCAAGAAAATAACTGATAATAGCTGCCGGGATACCGATCAACACGCCGCCTGTGAGCAGAACAGTAATGGTTTTAATTCCAAGATGGCTGAACGAGGCAAGCCCATCCAGAAGTCCTTCATGTTGTATAGCCAGCAAAACCTCTTTAAGATGCTCCCAGGATACCCTGCCAGGCAGCACAGCATTTCCCAGTTTCCAGGTAATGAAATACTGCGGTCCAAAGGTTAGCGGGTTGCTGATTATTGTACCTGCAATAACCGCAGCCAGGGTACTGACTCGTAAGGTGATGCTCAAGGGAATGATCAGGATGGTCTGGATCGGGACCAGCGGCAGAATCCCCATAAAGACTCCAAAGGAAAACCCCTTGGCCAGATAGACTGGATCGCCTTTCAGACGTTGTATCTGTAAGAAATAATATCTGGGCAGACGAAAGATACTACGCATTATGATCAGTTCAAGGGAGAACGGGAAAAGGCATCAGTATCTGGATCGACTGTGGACCCGGCAGTAAACTGAAAAAAACCAGCCAGGCCGATCATGGCAGCATTGTCAGTGCAGTACTCAGGAGATGGGGTGAAGCAACCCAGGCCCGCCTCAGCACAACTGCCTTTGAGCTGTTTGCGGAGTTTACTGTTGGCAGCTACGCCGCCGCCAATAACCACCTGTTGATGCCCCACCTGCTCAGCAGCAAGTAGGGTTTTTTTCACCAGCACATCAATGACAGCCTGTTCAAAAGAGGCGCAGATATCCTCTATAGGCAGCGGGATTTTTTTTTGCTGACACTGGTTAACATAATTTGCCACTGAAGTTTTCAGGCCGCTGAAGCTGAAATCCAGGCTCTTTTCCCCCAGCCAGGAACGGGGAAAATGGATCGTCTTGGCATCGCCTTGTTGGGCCAGCTTGCTGACTGTGGGGCCACCAGGATACCCCAGGTTCAGCAGTTTGGCCACCTTGTCAAAGGCCTCGCCTGCTGCATCATCCCTGGTTCGCCCAAGAAGCCGAAAATCTGTGGGGTTGTTCACAGCAAAGAGTGAGGTGTTACCTCCGGAAACCACTAGGGCTGTATAGGGAAATGCTGGCCGTTGTTCTTCTTTTTCCAATAAAATAGCCAACAGGTGTCCGGCCAGATGATCTACCCCGGTGCAGGGAATCTGCCGGACCAGGGCCACTGCCTTGGCAAAGGTAAAACCAACAAGGAGTGATCCCACTAAACCAGGCCCCTGTGTTGCTGTGATCAGGTCAATATCCTGAAGAGAAACACCGGCATCAGCCAAGGCCTCATGGACAACAGGCCAAATGGCTTCTATATGGCAACGGGAGGCCAATTCAGGGACAATGCCCCCGAACCGGGCATGTATATCAAATTGGCTGCTGACAACATTGGATAAAACCCGGTGCCTGTGACTCAGGTTCAGATCCAGTACAGCTGCTGCGGTGTCATCGCAGGAGCTTTCTATAGCAAGTGTGATCATAGATATAAACTTCCATCTCTCCCCCTTTTTTTGTGTGTGTGGGGAAGGGACAATAAAAGATGTTCCTTTCCGGTCCGGCTCGTAATAGTGTACAGTATAGGGTATTTTCGCAGTTTATACGTCAAATTTCAATAAGGTCAATATTAAAACATGCCTGCACAAAAAAACAACCTCTACAGCATTGATTCAGCAGACAATACGAAATTAAAGGATCTGTTCTCCAGAACGGTTTCCTATCTGCGTCTGTCGTTGACTGATCGCTGTAATCTGAAATGCCTTTACTGCGTCCCGGAGGAGGATCGGATGCAATCTCTTTCAGGTCTTGCTCATAATGATCTGCTGAGTTATGAGGAACTGCTACGGGTTGTGCGGGTGGCTGTTTCAATGGGGATATCCAAACTACGCATCACCGGGGGAGAACCGCTTGTCCGTAGAAACGTCATGCCATTTATAGAACAATTGGTAAAAATTGACAACCTTAACGACATAAGAATAACAACTAATGGTGTCCTGCTGAAGAAGTTTGCAAAGCCCTTGGCTGCTGCTGGTATCAGAAAGATTAATATCAGTCTGGATACCCTGCAACCTGAACGTTTTGCCCGTATTACCGGAGTGGACTGTTTTGATCAGGTTTGGCAGGGGGTTGAGCAGGCTCAAGCTGTTGGTTTTTCTCCTATCAAGCTGAATACCGTTGTTATGCGGGGTGTGAATGATGATGAACTGGATGATTTTGTCAGGATGTCTCAGGACACAGCAATGGAGATCCGTTTTATCGAATTTATGCCTATTGGCTCCTCATCAAGCTGGGATAAACAAGCCTATATGTCCTCAGATGAAATTATGGAACGGATCAGTAAACAGGGGAAGTTGATCCCCGTGTCCCGTGAAAAAACTGATGGGCCTGCCACCATGTTCAGGGTAGGGAAGGATGCACAAGGGAAAGTCGGTTTTATCAGCCCTATCAGCCATCGTTTCTGTGATCAATGTAACCGGCTGCGCCTGACTTCTGAAGGGATGCTCCGTTCCTGTTTGCTTGATGACCGGGAGACTGACCTTCGCTCTGTTCTTCGGCAAGGTTGCAGTGAGCAGGATATCCAGCAGACCTTGCTGGCTGCGGTTCGTGATAAGCCCAAGGGACATGAGATGGAGGAACGGCTCAAGAATCAAGGTGAGAACTGCCATGGACGGATGTCTCGTATTGGCGGCTGAGAAAAACATCGTGTTTTGAAAAGTAAGGCAATAAAGATACCCGCAGATCCATACCCGAAGACCCATCATATAGCCTGTCAGTTACCTTCATTGCCTTATACTGTACAAGACTATATTGAGCAGTTTTTGTAAAGTTTTTTTTACGCAAGGTGTAGTAAATTGTACGGACAGACCGAAAGCGCCGGGATAAACCGGCATAGAGTAGGGGATGAAAGATCCCTACATAAAAGGAGAAGCTGCTCCATTATGACCCCGAGTCATGCGTCGGTACTCCGTGAGGATGCGGCGAAGCGTTGACAGGGGGAAGCGTAGGCCAGCCATTGAGCTCCGAAATCACCACAATCAGGGTGCCGACCGCGTGGTCTGGTTGGGAAGGCAACACGGGAGGCGGCGTAAATCAGCTAGCTGCTCCCCGGCCCTGCGGAGTCAGAGAACCTGTGCATGCGTGGACGCTCTATGTTCGAGAACCGGGAGATCTCAGAAACCTCCGGCAGGCAGTGCAGAAGCCGGAGCGGTTGGAGAAGGCCTGTGGCCATACTGCCAACGTGTACGTTTTTGAGAAGTCAGACACCAACATAGTACCTGAGAAGGAGCCGAACAATGCTGTTTTATCCCAAGGCAGCAACGGAGGTTCTGGAGGGAAGGGCGGTGACCAAGGGGAATTCTGAGGAGTACGCCTGTGACCTGTACACAGAGACAGGAGCAAACATTGAGTGGACTTGAGAGGATACGTGTAGCAGCAAAGGATAAAAACCTGCGTTTCACCAGTCTCATGCACCACATTACGGTTGACCTTCTCCGGGACAGCTACAAATCACTGAAACGTGATGCTGCTTCGGGGATCGATAACGTGACGTGGAAGGAGTATGGTGAGAAACTGGAGATCAGTTTGGTTGATCTCCATAACCGCGTACAAAGTGGCCGTTATCGGGCAATGCCTTCGAAGCGGATCTGGATACCAAAACCTGACGGGCGGGAACGTCCCATCGGTATAGCGACTCTGGAGGATAAAGTCGTCCAGCAAGCAGTCGTGCAGGTACTCAATCAGATCTACGAGGAGACATTTCTTGGTTTCAGCTATGGGTTCCGGCCAGGGCGGCATCAGCACAATGCACTGGACGCCGTATGGGTCGGTATTATGCAGCGCAAGGTTGGGTGGGTGCTTGATGCGGATATAAGCGGATTCTTTGATGCCATTGAACATGGATGGCTGATGAAGTTTATTGAACATCGAGTTGCCGATCCCGGTATGCTTAACCTGATACGGAAATGGCTTAGAGCTGGTGTGTCAGAGGAAGGGCAGTGGTCCAGGACAGAGGTGGGTACACCGCAGGGGGCTGTAATTTCTCCTTTGCTGGCGAACATCTATCTTCATTATGTCTTAGACCTATGGGTAAACCAGTGGCGCAAAGGTGCTCATGGTGATGTGATCATCATCCGTTATGCGGACGATTGGATTACAGGTTTCCAATATCAGAATGAAGCAATTCGTTTTCGGCAGGAACTGCGGGAGCGACTGGCAAAGTTTGGTTTGGAAATACACAATGAGAAGACCCGTCTCCTGGAATTTGGTCGGTTTGCAGCTATCAACCGAGCTAAACGTGGAGATGGGAAGCCGGAAACGTTTGACTTTCTGGGGTTCACGCATATCTGTGCAAGAACCAGGAAGAATAACAGATTTATAGTACGGCGTAAGACCATCGCCAAGCGTCTACGGGCAAAGATAAAGGAAGTACGAAAGGAGATCAAGAAGCGCATGCATACGCCAGTGCCCTGCCAGGGGAGATGGCTGCGCTCAGTAATCATTGGTCACCTGAACTACTACGCCGTGCCCGGCAACAGAGAATCAGTCGATACCTTCCGAACAGAAGTGACCCGTAGCTGGTTTCGTGCGCTAAGACGCCGGAGCCAGAAAGGTCGCAACTTGATCTGGGAGCGCATTAAACGACTGATAAGGACGTGGTTACCCACTGCCAGAATAAAGCATCCGTATCCGAACCA
>NZ_JALAAI010000102.1:0-14163 GCF_052785085.1 Candidatus Electrothrix sp. | reverse complement strand
AAGGGGAAAATCGAGGATAAGATTTTTCAAAACTCGAATGCGTGGGCCAGGGAAACTGGGTAATCCAGCGCAAATCTCAACACAGCTTTAATTCACCGGGAACCGTTGAGAACTTGCGACTGTAGAGCTATTTAATAGTTCTGCTTGATTCACCCGTCCCCGAACTTCGTACCGAAACCCTCAAAATCCTGCCCGGCGGCTGGCTCGCGGATGAAACAGCGAAAGAGTTGGCGGAAAAATTTCTTGATGACGTGGACGTTCATGTTCGTAATCAGGCCGTTGCTTCGTTACGTGAACTTGAATCATATGAACCGGCATAATAAGCAAGCATGGAGAAAGCAATGGCACAAAGAAAACTGATCAGCTTTGACTGGGCCATGAAAAAGCTCCTGCGGAGCAAGGCCAACTTTGAAATCCTGGAAGGTTTTCTCAGCGAACTGCTCAGAGACAATATCACGATTTTGGAACTGCTCGAAAGCGAGAGCAATAAAGAAGATGCACGCGATAAATTCAACCGGGTTGACCTCAAGGTATTAAATGAGAAGAAGGAAATACTCATCATTGAGGTGCAGTATGAACGGGAGTTCGATTATCTCCAGCGGATTCTGTTCGGCACCTCCAAGGTGATCACAGAACATCTTCAGAAAAAAAATCCGTATTCCGCAGTCGCCAAAGTTATTTCCATCAATATCCTCTATTTTGATCTGGGGCATGGGGATGACTACGTGTATCACGGCACCACCTCCTTTCGAGGGCTGCATGAGCAGGATCTGCTGCAACTCTCCGACGAGCAGCGGAAGCTGTACGGAAAGGATAAGCTCTATGAAATTTTTCCTGAATATTATTTGATCAAGGTCAACAACTTCGACGATATTGCCAAAGACACCCTGGACGAGTGGATCTACTTTCTCAAGAATGAGGAGATCAAGAATGACTTCAAGGCCAAAGGAATAAAAAAGGCCAAGCAGGAGCTGGACATCCTCAAGCTTTCCGATGAAGAACGCCGGGCCTATGAACGGTATCAGGATGATTTGCATTATCAGGCGAGTATGGTGGAGTCCTCGTATACTGTGGGCGTTATGAAAGGTATTGAGAAAGGAACTGAACAAGGAGTGATACAAGGTGAAAAACAGAAGGCTCTTCAGATTGCGATGAATTTGATAAAAAAAGGTGTGCTTGATGCGCAGGAAATAGCGGACCTGACCGATTTATCTGTTGAAGAAGTCAAAAGCTTGAAAAATAGATAGGCTGCAACAGGCTGAACAGCCTGAATTTTATTCTATAACGTATAAGGATTCATGACAGAAAAAAATATCCCCCTGAACGAACGAATTATCTTTGCCCTGGATGTCACCTCACCTGATGAGGCAATGGCCCTGGTGGAGAAGCTGGATAGCGAAATCAAGTTTTTTAAGGTAGGGCTTCAGCTCTTCTTAGCGGGCTGGTTTCACACCATTGATGCTATTATTGCACGCGGCAATAAGGTGATGGTGGATCTCAAATTTTTTGATATCCCGGAGACGGTGAAGCTGGCTGTGGATCAGCTAAAAAACCGGGGTGTCAGTTTTGCCACTGTGCATGGCAATGATCCTATCTTACGGGCAGCTGTCCAGGATAAGGATAGCGAGATGAAGATCCTTGCTGTTACGGTGCTGACCAGCTTTGGTGAAGAGGATATGCGGGCTATGGGGATGACCGGCTCGGTAGGGGATTTGGTCCTGCATCGGGCGCGTAAGGCCCTGGAGATCGGTTGCGATGGGGTGGTTTCCTCTGCCCTGGAAGCGGAACCACTTCGTGATGATCTGGGCGAGAATTTTCTGGTGGTTACTCCGGGGATCAGGCCAGGAGCCAATGTTGATGATGGCTCTGATGATCAGAAGCGAATTGCTACTGCCAAGCAGGCCATTATTAACGGTGCTGACCATGTAGTCATCGGTCGCCCGATCCGGGATAGCAAGGATCCCATCGCCCTGATTCGTGGGCTGCATAAGGAGATTGCAGAGGGCTTGGCAGAGAAAGCTGATCACCTGTTCCCGCCTCATGGATCCTGAATATGGAAGTTGCGTAGCTTTGATTGAGTAAAGCAAAATCAGACAATTCGGGCAATGCGTTTGTCAAGGGTACTTACCTGTTCAATAGAGTTTCTTTCTTGATAACCAACGCTTCTTCGTTGTTAAACAATGCTCCTTGGTTGATAACCAACGTTCCTTGGTTGTTAACCAACGCTCCTTGGTTGATAACCAACGCTCCTTGGTTGATAACCAACGTTCCTTGGTTGATAACCAACGTTCCTTGGTTGATAACCAACGTTCCTTGGTTGATAACCAACGCTCCTTGGTTGATAACTAACATTCCTTCGTTGATAACTAACATTCCTTCGTTGATAAACAGGAACCTTCTGTTTGTTACAAACAACCTTTTGTTTGCTCGTTTCAACTCCTTTGCGGAAAAACAAGACGCCTTACAAACAAAGCGGGAGAACAGACTTGGTTATTTCTTTCTTGGAGGTGAAGGGAGAAACGTGGTATCCTTCTCAGAGTTTACAGATGTTTTTCTGGAACGCAACTTCAATATTCCAGGATCAATATTGTCTTTTTTACCCTCAACCTTTTATTGAAAAGGATCGTTCTATGCATGTACAGCGTACTCGTTTCTTACTAGCCTTTCTGCTCATCTCCTTTTTTGTTGCTCCAGGTCTCACCAATGCATCTTCTGCAACAAAACTCTGTATTTCTCAGGGCTGGCCCCACGAGCAAAGTGATCTCTCTCCTGATCCATCGTTGGTTTTTGGCACCCTGGAAAACGGGTTTCGCTATGTGCTCATGCCCAATCAGGAACCCAAAGGACGGGTTGCCATGTATCTCAATGTCCAGTCTGGTTCTTTGCATGAAACTGAGAAGCAACGGGGACTGGCGCATTATCTGGAGCATATGCTCTTTGAAGGCAGCACCCATTATCCCCCTGGCACCCTGGTGGAATATTTTCAATCCATTGGTATGGAGCACGGTAACGACACCAATGCGCACACCTCGTATAATGAAACAGTGTACAAGCTGTTGCTTCCTGATGATAAGGAAAAGACCTTGAATGACGGTCTGGTGGTTTTAACTGATTATGCAGCAGGCGCATTGCTTCTGGAAGAGGAGGTGGAAAAGGAGCGAGGCATTATCCTTGCAGAGAAACAGACCAGGGATTCTGCGCAAAGAAGAGTCTCCAGGAAGAGTATTGAACAGGCGTTTGCCGGAACCCTGGTTGCGCAACGGGATGTAATCGGTACAGATAAAGTCCTGAAGACGGTTGATTCGGCCTTGCTCAGGCAGTATTATGAAACCTGGTACCGACCAGAAAATATGATTCTGGTTGCTGTGGGAGATACTGACCTTGGTAAGCTGGAAAAACTGATTACAAAGCATTTTTCCGGGCTGAAAGCCAAAACACCCGCTCCTTCCTGCCTTGATTTGGGACAGGTGGCAGACAGCGGAACCGAAGCCATATATCTTTTTGAGAGCGATCTTGGGTATACCGAGGTTTCTCTGGATTCTGCCTGGAATGTTGCCCCCCAACGCCCCACCAAGGCAGAAGCGGTTCTTGATGCAAAAAAATATGTTGCTCAGGTTATGATGAATAACCGTTTGCAGCACCTGGTCAATCAACCTGAAAGCCCTATGACCAAGGCCAGCTTTTCCAGTGATGTTTTTTTTGGTCGCCTGGGATATACATCCATAGATGCCAGAACCTCTCCTGAACAATGGCGCGATACCTTGGAAACCTTGAGTGTAGCCCTGCGGCAGGCCCTACAGTTTGGCTTTGGAGAAGCTGAATTTACCCGGGCAAAAAATGAAATTCTCACTGCATTAAAAAAAGAAGTACAGGTCGCAGACAGCAGAGAAAGCAAGACTTTGGTTTCTGGTATTATCAATACCTTAAATGATAATGAGGTGTTTTTCTCTCCAGATCAGAAATTGGCCCTGTTTGCACCAATTTTGGAAAACATGACTCTCGCTGAAGTGAACCAGATTTTTCAGGAGATGTGGCATGCACGGCGTCTGGTTAAAGTGATAGGAACAACAGAGCTGAAACCTGAGACCGGTGCATCTCCAGAGGATATGATTATTAAAGCCCTGCACAAGGCTGAACAGGGCGAAGTAGCGGCCTGGGAACCACGAGCAAAGGCTGTTTTCCCCTATTTACCTATTCCAGAAAAAGCAGGTAAGGTTGTTACGCAGAGGAGCTATAAAGACATTGGCGCAGAACGCTATGTCTTTGAGAATGGGTTGGTATTAAATCTGAAACAGACGGATTTTCAACCCAATGAAATCAAGGTGACAGCAACGCTGGGACATGGCCGACTCGCTGAAACCAAGCCTGGTCAGGCCCTGCTTGCAGAAAAGCTGCTGCCGGAAAGTGGGCTGGGAAAACTGACCAAGGAGCAGCTTAAGGAAGTACTGGCACCCTATTCTTCCTCCATAGAATTTGAGGTTGAGAAAGACAGCTTTCAGGTACAGGGTAAAGGATTGAGAAACGAGAGTGAACTGCTTTTTCAGCTTTTGTATACCCAGCTTTATGACCCGGCTTTTCGGAAAAATGCCTTTGAACGAGGGATGCAACAGATTCGCCAGGCTTATGCCCAGCTGGAAAGCTCAGTGGAAGGGATGATGCATCTGCAAGGGGAACGATTTTTAGCTGGCGGCAATTTGCGCTACGGGGTCGTTCCACTTGAATTGCTGGAAAAAGTAACGCTTACTGATGTTGAACAATGGTTGCGTCCTGTTTTTCAGGAGAGCATGCTGGAAATTTCTGTGGTGGGTGATTTTGATGACAAGGAGGTACTCGGTCTGGCTGGACGTTATTTTGGTGGACAGACCAGAAAAAAATGGCAAGAGAGAGAAGGAGAGTCGATAACCTTTCCCTCAGGTAAAACCTTGTCACTGGATGTCACGACGCAGAGTAAAAAAGGTATGGTGACTGTTGCCTGGCTCACGGATGATTTTTGGGACATCTCCCGCACCCGACGGCTTAATGTCTTGGCCTCTGTGCTGAATGACCGGATGCGTAAGCTGATTCGGGAGGAGTTGGGGGTCGCCTATTCTCAGTATGCGTATAATCAGTCCAGTCTTGTTGATCCAGGCTTTGGTGTCTTGCGTTCTGTAGTGGTGGTTGACCCGTCTCAGGCAGAGATGGTGGCAGGCAAACTGAAGGAGCTTGGTGGGCAACTTGCTACAGGGAAAGTGACCAAGGATGAGCTGGAACGTGCTGTAGAACCAACCCTGACCTCGGTTCGGGATATGGTACGTACCAATCGCTACTGGTTGAACTCTGTGCTGGTGCAATCCTCCCGTCATCCTCAGCGGTTGGAATGGCCTACAACCATTCAGCCTGATATTGCATCCATTACTGCTGATGAAATCTCTGGACTTGCAGCCAGGTATCTTCAGCCGGAAAAGGCAGCAGAGGTGCTTCTCTTGCCAGCCAAGGAAAAATAGAACGGGATGGAAATGCTAAAAAAAACTGCGGTCTTTCTGGATCGGGACGGCACCATCAACGAGCAGATGGGCTATATTAACCATATCAGCAGATTCGTTCTTCTTCCTGGAGCAGCAGCTGCCATTCGTCAATTAAATGAATGCAATATTCCTGTGGTGGTGGTGACCAACCAATCCGGTCTGGCCCGTGGCTATTTCCCCCCTTCTTTGCTTGATGAGGTGCATGCCAAGATGGAACGGGAGCTGGCTGCCGAAGGAGCGCATATTGATGGTCTTTATATCTGCCCCCATCACCCGGAAGCCAAGGAAGAGCAGTTTCGCAAGACCTGTAATTGTCGTAAACCCAAAACCGGCCTATTGGAACAGGCTGCCACAGAACGTAACCTTGACTTGCATCGTTCTTTTATAATCGGGGATCGTTGGTCTGACTTGAAATGCGGGGCCAAGGCTGGTGCTACATCGATCCTGGTGCTTACTGGTTATGGGCGGGGAGACCTGCAATATATCGGGCCTGAGCAGGAGATGCAGCCTGATAAGGTTGCTGAGGATTTACCTGCGGCAGTGGACTGGATTGTGGGACAGATAGGGGTGCGGCAGTCCACTTGATTGTGGTAACCAAACCGGAATTGTATGCAGATTTAAAGTAAGCTCGCAAGAAGACGTCCCAACCAAACCAAAAATACACCAAGAACCACCTGACCTCCTGTATTCAGCAAGGCCAGCTCCAGCCGACTTTCTCTGATCAAGTTGAAGGTCTCGTTACCAAAGGTAGAAAAGGTGGTAAAGGCTCCCAATAACCCGATAAGAAGAAAGCTTCGGGTCTCTGGTGATAATAGAGCTTTTATCTCTACCAAGGCACTCAGAAAACCAATCAGCAGGCAACCGATCATATTAACGGTCAGGGTGCCAAGGGGAAAAATAAGCAAACCTGCACGTCCTTGAGTCCAGGAGCTGACCAGAAAACGGAGGACTGCCCCGATGAAACCACCAGTACCGATAAGGGAAAGTTTGAGCAGGGAATCCATTTAGTTACAATTAGTTACCGAGCAGATTATTCAGGAGGTCAGGCACTGCCTTATCAATTTGTTCTTTGAGGGTGTTCTTTGTTGCTTGTTCAGCAGCCTGTTTGAGCAGATCCGATGAGGCCTGCATCAGGGCTTCACGGCTGTAGACAGGCTTATCCTTTGTCCCTCGAATGGGGATCTTCAGAGTTGTCCCTTTGAGTAACTCATAACCTTTCTTGCCTAATAACCTTTTGGTCACCGGAACCTCGACAATGTAATCCAGGCTCCCATCCATACCAGCAGAGCCACTGATGATCATTTCTGAACCATCAATCGTTATTTTGATCGGTGTACAGCTGACCTGTCCTTGCACGCCCTCACAGGTCATATTTTTATTTTTCATTGTCAGGGTCTTGTCCATATAACCTGCCATATCCAGGATACTGTTCAACACACCCTTGGGTTCCAAAGCCACCCCGGTCAAGTCAACAAAGACTTTAAAATCAATTTTCTCCACACCTTTTTCATCAAGTGGAAGGGAAAAACGATCCATGCGTACATTGATTCTGCCTGCGGGATTGGCCAGGGAACCAAAAACAGGGTGGATGTCTTTTAGGATTCCTTCGGTCAGTGCCTGCTCAAGATGCACATCTGTCAGCACCTGTTCGCCTTCAGGCAGAGTCAACAGGGGTGGGGTCTGTGTATAGTCGATACGGGGAGAAAGCTGCAACCAACCGTCATTAAGTATCCCTTTGAACACATTAGCCATGATCCCATTTTTCATGTCCGTGTCCAGGGTCAGTCTGTTGACATCAATGCCAGACTTGGAAAAGGAATCTGCATAGAGTTTGGTGGCAAAACGAAGATGGATCCTGGCGTTTTCATTTTTCGGTGTAGACAGGGGATAGTAGAGAGTGAAAGGTTCTTTTTTCTTTCCAGTCGCTGAGACTTCAAGAGGGTACATCCCATTAATAAGAGCAACCACGACAGCCAAATCAGGTGTTGCCTGTCCGTCCAAAGCAAAATGTGCCTTTGGGCCGTTGAGCTGGAGATCTCCATTGGCCTGGAGGCTCAAAGGAGCTGATTCAATATCAAAGGTGGTGAATTGTATATCACCGCTTGTGAGGTCGCCGTGCAGGCGGCTTCTAAAGACCAGTTGTTGGCGTTCGATAAGGAGTTTTTCCCTGGGCTTTTTGCCTTGGTTACTCTTCTCAATTGTACTGTAGGTGAATTGGTCAATGTCAAGCTTGACAGTTCCGGAATTACCTTGTCGGGCTGTACCTGCTATTTTGACCTCTTCTTTTTTTTCTGTGAGATCAAGAGAGAAAATAGCGTCTCCCCCAATTTCTTGTTCAGACTGCATTGCCCCCAGTTGTTGGAGCAGAGTGGTCAGCTTGCCCAGATCAGAGTGACCATTGACCTGGAGCACCTTGATTGCCGGGGCAGGTTTTTGCTGCCAGTCATCAAGAAAGATTTTTTTCGCCCTGATATCAGCAAAACCAGAGGTGAGCGAGAGATTACGAAGAACCAGACGGTGGTTCTTCGTATCAATCATGTTATAGCCGCCACCTTGGGCAAAAAAGGCATCCTTACTGTCAGCCTGTTGAAGGGGACGCACAGCTCCTTCTACATTAGGACTTGGCTCAGGTTTGGTCGTGTAGAGGGCAAGTTCAGGATCCTGGAAAATTTTCCCTTGGCGATAGAGAATAAAATCTTTGATTCGAGACTTCAAGGTACTAACCACGAGTCGGTCTTTTTCCGTATAACCAGAAGTTTGAAATTTCATGTCTCCACCAATACTGGTTTCCTGCTCAAGAATATCAAACCGATGGAGGAGTTCTGTTGCCCGTGCCAGCAGGAGGTCAGAATCCAGTTGGTAATGAGCCATGATCTGTTCCTGATCACGATATATACCCGTTAATGAGCCATTGAGTTCACCAATCCATGACGAGAGGTCAAAGGTGAAATCTGCGGCCTCAGCCTTTGTTGCGGGGAAATATCCAGGTGCAACAATCTGACCATCAAAGCGGAAATCATGGGTAGGGAGGATTTCTTTGTTTTTTATTGAGAATCGGGAGTCAGTAATATTAATTGTGGTTTGTATGGTATAACGGTCCTTGTTATCTCTTGTTGTCTCCAGATTTAACGTGAGGTGTCCTCCAATATCCCAGTCAAACTGGATAATTCGGTTAATTTCCTCAACGGCTTTATCAAGATCTGCTGAGCCCTTCAGGGTAAAATGCCGGAGGTTACCCTGGCCTTCAAGGTTGAGGAAGTCAGCCTGAAGAGCGAGCTTTTCCACCTCAGGTTCCTTCTCAGCCAGACTGCCCTTCACACTCAGGCTCAGAGGGCTCTTCCAGGAAAAGGCTTGTTTGTTCTGTCGCCCTGCAAGCTCTTCCACTGTGGCCTCGGTCTGAATATGCATCAGCTTATCTTGCTCTGTCACTTCAAAGGTCAGTGAGGCCTTACCGTTCTCCAGACGGAGATTATCCTGAATCCTGAAAAGGTCAGGAAGTTGGGTGAACAGGATCGGCAGGTCAAAGGAGCCTTTGCCACTGGCCTGTAATCCCTGTTTGCCGTAGCTGGATTGAATATTTGCACTGCCAAAATCAGAAAGCATTTTCAGTTCCGGTAAATGCCATTCCTTTTGTTCATTACGTTGCAGGTGCAGTTCAAAGGCGAGTTGATCCAGTTTGGGATGGTCTTGCTGTAAAAAACCACCTGTGAGATCCAGGTCGTTCAGAGTAATTGGTCCCCGCACGACAAGTTTACCACCATCAGTGTTTTTTATGGTCAGTTCAGAGCGCAGAACAGCCTTTCCCTGGGGAACCGGGCTGTCTTCAGAGGCTAAAGCCAACAAAGGAGCAAGCTGAACATCGGTAAAGTTGACATGCATATCAGCAGTCATGAGATCCAGTAAATCACCTTTTATGGAAGGCAGATGAGCCGTACCAGCAGCGGACATTTCTCCGCTATTTTGTTGTTCACCTGTTGCCAGGGAGAGGTTGAAATGCAGGGTGTCAGAAGCAAGGGTCAGGTTTAACGAGCCGTTATGAAACACAGGCTGTGGTTGCTGATCGCCTTGTTGTACGTGAACAATTGCCCGGTTAATAAGGAGTTTGCCGCTCATCTTGTGCCAGAACCAGGTGTCGGGCTGGTCCTTTTTAGATGCAGAATCTGCTGTTTGCTTGCTGCTTTCTCCTGCTGTTGCAGCATGCTCAGGCTTATTTTGTGAAGACGAGGTAATGCTATCCTTTGGAGGCTTTGTTTGTGCTTGACTGATAATCACCACAGGATCATCCACAGTAATGGTTCCGAGATTTTTCGGTGCCATTATTAATGAGAACAGGCCCTGGTTCCCGGTCAAGCGGGCTGCTTTAACCTGATAACCTGGGTCGTGGTAAGAAATATCTGAACATTGAAGCCCTGTTGTCCAGCCGATTTCACAATCACCAAGAGCAAGCTTACCTGATGATGTGCTGTTGACCTTATTGATCAGGTTGTTCTTGACCCAGTCTGAAGAAAGAAGAGAGGGTATTATTGCAGCGGTAATGCCGAATAAGAGGGCTATAAAGAGCAGGGTTGCTCCTATAAAAAATTTTATATTTTTCACCTGCTGAACTCCAAATGACTTTTTTGCTAAATATTTTTTCTGTAGAATTTCACCAGAATTGAACAGGACTTTACCACTTTACTATCAAAAAGTAAACAATACTTCAAAGGGCTGTTATATGCACTATCTGCTCTTAATAAAAGAATAAAAGAGTAAAAGAGGTTGTCTGAAGCAGGCTGGCAGGAAAAGAAAGAATGTTTATTGAGCATGAGAAGAACAAGAGAAGCTCTTGACGCATTCAGTCACAGCCTTTAGTATGTTTTTTGCAAGAAGAGGAGAGATTGTTGACGGATTATCCCAGTTCTCCGTTAACTGAGCAGAGAATTCATTTTGAAGGAATAACGCCCACCATGACCGCCAACATGACAGCAAGGACGGTTGATTTTAAGGCAGGTGAACGAAATGTTTTTTTACATCTCCTCACAGCCTGTAATCTTTCCTGTCAGCATTGCTATATTAATCCTTCACAGCATGGAACAGGAACCCTGTCCACAACCGTGGCACTTGAATGGCTCCGTCTTTTTGCCCGATCCGGGCAGCAAAGTAATTTGATTTTGCTTGGTGGGGAGCCTACACTTCATCCTGATTTGGCGCAGATTGTCCGTGCTGCAAAGTCTATGGACTTTGGCGTTACTGTGGATTCCAATGGCTATCTTTTTCATGATTTTCTGGAGCAAGTGCAGCCAAGGGAACTGGATTACCTCAGCTTTAGTCTGGATGGCCCTGATGCAACAGTTAATGATCCTCTTCGAGGAAAGGGCGTGTTTGCTACTTGCACAGAAAATATACGCAGAGCTGTGGAACAAGGCTTTCGTACCAGTCTTATTTATACAGTTTCTTCCCGTAATATTGAACAACTGCACCGAATGCCTGCCTTGCTGAGTGAATTGGGGGTACGGCGCTTTTTTATTCAAGTTATTGGCCTGCGGGGGAAATCAGCCCTTGCTGTACAGCCAGAGGAACAGTGGCAGGTTGAGCCAGGGCATTGGTTAGAGGTTGTGCCCAAGGTAGCGCAACAAGCGGCCCGGGCTGGTATCCATGTAACCTATCCTAAAGTTTTTCTTGAAAAGCATGAATCCTTTTCCTGTGCAGGGCGTGTTGCGGAAAATTATTTTATTTTTCCCAATGGCAGGGTGTATCAATGCCCGCTTTGCGAGGACTACCCGCTTCATCAGCTTTGCATTGAGAATAATCGGTTGGTCAAGAGAGATGGGTTGTATGAGAATCGTTTTTTTGCCTTGGATATTGCTGAGGGTTGTGTTATGAATAAGCTCTTGCAGCCTGATACTATTGAATATATAGCTGATGGTAAACCAAAGCATCGTATCTCCTGTTGCATGCTGAAGCAAGAAATCCTGCCTTAACTATGATCCCTTTTTTTCTTTTCTGACCAGCAGGTCTGGGAATCTAACCTGAATGTATTTGTAACTTAGTAATAATTTTTGTACCATGTCGAAAATAATCTCGGAGCAAGAGAGGCCAGGCAGTGCTGATGCCGAATATATGCAGAGGCTCTATACCCAAGCTGTTGCAGCCCATGAAGGTGGTGATGCAAGAAAGGCTGTCGAGCTATACGGAAAAATTCTCGTTCATTTTCCAGACGCAGATTTGATACTCTATAATCAAGGTTTGGCCCTCTTTGATCTTGAACGTTTTGCTGAGGCAGTGGTTGTTTTTCGCCAGGCCCTCCAGTTTCGCCAGGATGACCCTGATACCTGGTACAATCTGGGCTTGGCCTTGAAGCAGGACTGGCGTTATCCAGAGGCAGTGGAGGCCTATAAGCAGGCCTTGCACTTGCAACCTGATGACCGAGATGTACTTTTTAACCTTGCCAATTGCTGTCGGGAAAGCGGGGAACGGGACCAGGCAGCTGCCTATTATGCCCGGCTGCTTGCATTGGACCCGGATAATGTCTCGGCCTTGAATAATTATGCCTATCTCTGCCATTTGCGCCATGATTATGTTCAGGCAGAGCAGTTGTATGAGCGGCTGCTTCAGCTCCAGCCTGATCATCCTGGTACCCGGCATATGCTGGCCGCCCTTACAGGCAAGGCCACTGGCACACCGGAAAACGCCTATGTGTGCGATCTTTTTGATCAGTACAGCGACACCTTTGAGCAGAGTTTAGTGGGAGAATTAGGGTATCAGGTACCGGAATTGCTTTTTGACCTGATGTGTCGCACACGATCAGGAGGAGAAAAAGACCAGGAGGGGCTGGTTTCATCTTGCCTGGATCTTGGTTGTGGTACGGGGCTGGCTGGCAAGGTTTTTGACGGTATCTGCAAGCATTTGGTTGGGGTGGATCTGTCAGTCAGGGAAGATGCTTGCCCGGGCAGCTGATAAGGGCGTGTATGAGCGGCTTGTGGCTGAGGATGTGGTCTATTTTCTAGAGCAGGAAAAACAAGAGTATGACCTGCTTATTGCTGCTGATCTTTTTACCTATCTTGCTGATCTGGAACCGCTCTTTTGTGCAGCTTTTCAGCGTACTGCGCCGGGTGGTTTTTTTGTTTTTTCCACAGAGCATGGTGAGCAGGAAAACTGGCAGGTACGAAGAACGGGTCGATTTGCCCATCAGCCTGAATACGTGACTGAGGTTGCTCAGCGCCACGGTTGGCAGGTTGTCACCTTTGAAGAGGCGGATATGCGCCGGGAAGAAGATGCCTGGGTGCTGGGGGATTTGTTTGTGTTGTCCCGGTTTGATTGATGAACCAGCTGATTTGAATAATTTTTCTGATAATACTCCCAGGCCCGGTAGGAGGCAATGAAAATTTTTAGTGGTTCTTCATATTATAACCTGCTACGATTATAAGCACTATAATGAGATGCGTTGTTTATGCTGAGAATAGCCTGTAACTTTATGAGTTATGGTTATTTTTTTAGAAGGATCTGCTTCTGTGAACCTGAATTGGCAATCAAGATATGTATAGATTTTCTGATAAGTGGAATCTTTCGTGGAATGATTCTGGAGATAAGCTGACAGCGATTTCTGCTGCTTGTGCGAATACCATCATTACTCTTTCTGACGAGGAGTTATCAATACTTGAGTGTATAGAACGGCTTGGTGGAGCAACACGCGAAGTAATAACAGAAGACCTTGCGTCTGAGTTACAACCAGCTGCAACGGAAAAGGCACTCAACCATCTGATTAATGAGGGAGTTCTTAAGGATACAGAATATTGGTTTGTAAATGAATTGCCCTACACTCCAATGATCTACTATCAAATGCTGGCAGATTCAATGAAAATGGACGCTTATGTCTCGGCATTGCGCCGTGTGGTAAAACCAGGCATGACAGTATTGGATGCAGGTACAGGCTTGGGCGTTATGGGGACTATTGCAGCCCAGCTTGGTGCCAAGAAAGTATGGGCAGTCGATAATCATCCTGTCATTTATCAAGCACAACAACTAGCTCGGGAAAATGGTGTAGGGGATATTGTAGAGTGTCTCCAAGGAGACCTTCTTGATACCAGCATATTGGATAAAATTGGAAAAGTAGATCTCATCTTGAGTGAATTTGTAGGAGAGGATATTTTTGATGAAGGCATCTTGCCTAAAACTATTAAACTCAGAAATACGTTTTTTCCTCAACAAGATGGCCTCCTTCTCCCTTATCGCCTTCAAGCTTTCTGGGCTCCAATTGAGTGTGACCTAGCAACAAACAGACTATGCAATAAACTACAGACTACAGAGAGTATTGGAATAAAGTACGGGGTTAATATGAAGGCGGTGTGCGATATGCTTTCAACGGAAGGGCGTAGAAATGACTTCGGTGACAGATTGTATGGGCCTTCATTTTCAGAAATCAGCGTGGATGATTTACGTTTTCTTGGAGAATCGAAGGTGTTTTTTGACTGTAAGTTTAATGAGTTGGCTAATGCTACTGTTCTCTCTCAGGAGGAAGTTAAGGCGACTCATGCAGGACGTCTTGATGGCATACTGATAATTTCCTATCTGACATATCCCTCTGGTACCACTTAAATAGCTGGAACACCTGGATGAAAATGCTCTTCTATTAACTCCCTTAAGTCCTTTTCTCTCCTTATTTTACGCATAATCTGAACAA